>NZ_JBHYXZ010000072.1:0-13896 GCF_042752395.1 Actinosynnema sp. NPDC059335
GGTCGCGATAACCACTGCGTCGCACGGGAAGCGGTCGGTCGCCGTGCGGACCGCGGTCACGCGCGCGCCGGCGCGTTCCAGCTCCCGCACCCCGGCGCCGTAGTGGAACCGCACGCCCGCCGCCTCCGCCGCGTCCGCGAGGGCCCGGGGCACCGCCCGCATGCCGCCGCGCGGGAACCAGACGCCGGCCACCGCGTCCATGTAGGCGATCACGCCGTACGCCGCGAGCGCGTCGGCCGGCGACACCCCGGCGTAGAGGGCCTGGAACGTGAAGACGCGGCGCAGCCGGTCGTCGTGCACGAACCGGCCGACCGCCCGCGACAGCGACCCGAAGCCGCCGAGCCGGGCGAGCGCGAGGAGGTCGCGGCCGACCAGGTCGAGGGGCGAGTCGAAGGCCGAGCCGATGAACCGGTCGCGCTCCACCCGGTAGAGCCGCGTGAGCCAGGAGCGCAGCGCCCGGTAGCCGCGCGCCTCCCGGTCACCGGCCAGCTCGCGCACCGCCTCCTCCATCGCGGCCGCGTCGGTGTGGACGTCGAGCGTGCTGCCGTCGGCGAACCGCGCCCGGTACGCCGGGTGCAGCGGCACCAGGTCGAGGTGGTCGGCCAGCCGCCGGCCGACCGCCGCGAACGCCTCGTCCAGCAGGTCGGGCATGGTCAGCACGGTCGGCCCGGTGTCGATGCGGTGCCCGGCCACGTCCAGCCGGCCCGCCAGTCCGCCGGGGTGGGCGTGCTGCTCCAGCACCGTCACCTCGTGCCCGGCGCCGCGCAGGTGCAGCGCGGCCGACAGACCCGACAGCCCCGCGCCGACCACCACCACCGAATCCGTCCGGCCGCGCACCACGCGCACCACGGTGTCCTCCCCCTCAGCCGTGACGCCGGACGGCGCGGACCGCCAGGCGCCTCAACCGCGCGCGGGCCACCTCGTCCACGTCGGCCCGGTCGAGCGCGGCGAGACCGCTCGCGGTCAGCGCGTCGATGTGCCCCTCCACGGCCTCGACCGCGCCGAGGTCGACCAGCAGCGCCCGTGCGGCGGACACCAGCTCCTCCGTCACCGGCGCGCCGCCGAGGCAGCGCGAGAGCGTCCGCACCGCGGCGTGGTCGCCCGCCGCCGTGGCGTGCGCCACCGCGAGCGCCATCAGCGGGGTCCGCTTGCCCTCGCGCAGGTCGCCGCCGACGGGCTTGCCGGTCACCTCGCTGTCGCCGAACACGCCGATCAGGTCGTCCCGCAGCTGGAACGCCACGCCGACGTCCTGCCCGAACGCGCGCAGGCACGCGATCACGTCCGGCGGCGCGTCGGCGAGGGCCGCGCCGAGGTGCAGCGGCCGTTCGACGGTGTACGCGGCGGTCTTCAGGGCGGCGACGCGCAACGCGCCCTCCAGCGAACCGTCCCGGCCGGCGGTCGCGCGCAGGTCCAGGTGCTGCCCGGCCATCATCTCCGTCCGCATCGCCTGCCACGGCCGCCAGGCCCGTTGCAGGGCCGCCGGGGACAGCCCGGCGGTGACCAGCGCGTCGTCCGCCCAGGCCAGCGCCAGGTCGCCGACCAGGATCGCGGCGCTGTCGCCGTGCCGGCGCGCGCTGCCCGCCCACCGGCGCCGGCGGTGCTGTGCGGCGAACGCCTCGTGCGCCGCCGGCCGGCCCCGCCGGGTCTCCGAGCGGTCCATCACGTCGTCGTGGACGAGCGCGCAGCACTGCAACAGCTCCAACGCCACCAGCGCGCGCACGGTCGCCTCGGCCGCGTCGCCGCGCACCTCGCCACCGGCGGCGCGCCACCCCCACCACGCGAACGCCGGCCGGATCCGCTTGCCGCCGGCCAGGACCAGCGCGTGCAGCTCGTCCACCAGCTCGCGGGCGGCGTCGACCGGCGGGCGGGTCCGGAAGAAGTCGTCGAGCGCGGCCGCGAACCGCGCGGTGAACTCGTCGGGAGCCGGGGACGTGGACGTGCCGGGGTCCAGGTCGGCCAACAGCGACATGCGTCGCCCCCTCGTGGTGTCCGGGATGTCGTGGTTGGAGCTAAGCAGCGCCGCGCGGGGTCCGCACAACGAGCGCACTGGTCATGCGAAGCGACCGGGGCCGACCTAGCGTGAGCGCAGTGCCGTCACGGGAGAGGACGCCGACGCATGTCCGCTGAGCGGGAACTGGATGCCGCCGGCATCACCGAACCGTCGTTGCGCGAGGCGTACCGGCGGTGCCGGGCGCTCAACGCCGCGCACGGCCGGACGTACTACCTCGCCACGCGGATGCTCGGCCCCGGGCAGCGGCCCGCCGTGCACGCGCTGTACGGGTTCGCGCGGTGGGTGGACGACATCGTGGACGACCTCCACAGTGGGCTGGAGGAGAAGGTCGCGGGCCTGGCGGCGGCCGACGCCGCCCTCACGTCCGCGCTCACCGATGCCGCCGGCCGACGCGGACCTCGCCGACGCGCACGGCCGGACCTCGCCGCCCGGACCGATCGCCAACCGGTCACGCCCGCGGCGGACCGCGGCACGGCCGCCGACCGGGTCACGCCCGCGTCGGATCGCGCCGCAGCGGCCGACCGGGTCGTGCCCGCGTCGGATCGCGGCACGGCCGCCGGCTCGGTGGTGGTCGCAGGGGACCGGGCGGTCGAGCCGGTCGTGGTCGCGCTCGCCGACACCGTGCGCCGGTACGACATCCCGGCGGAGCACTTCCGCGACTTCCTGGCGTCCATGCGGATGGACCTGACCGTGACCGACTACGCGACGCGGGCCGAGCTGTCCCGGTACGTGCACGGCTCGGCGGCGGTCATCGGCCTTCAGGTGCTGCCGGTGCTCGGCACGGTCGGGCCGAGGGAGGAGGCGGAGCCGGCCGCCGCCGCGCTCGGGATCGCCTTCCAGCTCACCAACTTCCTGCGCGACGTCGGCGAGGACCTCGACCGCGGCCGGGTGTACCTGCCCGCCGACGAGCTGGCCGCGTTCGGCGTGGACCGCGACCGGCTGGCGCACGCGCGGGCCACCGGTCGGGCGGACGACCGGGTCGCGGCGGCGCTGCGCGACCAGGTCGCCCGCGCCCGCGAGGTCTACGCGCGGGCCGTGCCGGGTATCGCGTTGCTCGCGCCCCGGTCGCGGACCTGCGTCAGCACCGCGTACCGGCTGTACGGCCGGATCCTCGACCTGGTCGAGGAGGCCGGCGCCGACGTGCTGTCCCGGCGCGTCGTGGTGTCCCACGGCAGGCGGCTCGCCGTGGCGCTGCCCGCGTTCGCCAAGGCCGTGCTCGCCCGCGCCGCCTGATCCCCGAGGAGAGAGATGCCGAAGCGTTCGCCGCTGCGCACCTTCACCAGTCCGGCGTGGTCCAACCAGGAACCGACCTGGCGGGACGCGAAGCCGGCGCTCATCGAGGCCGCGTTGAAACGCGCCACCGCCCGGCCGTCCGGCAACTGGTTCGTCGTCGGCGCGAGCCGCGACGTCGGGCGCGACGCGCCGCTCGGCCGGACCGTCGCCGGGCGCGAGGTCGTGCTGTGGCGCGGACCCGGTGGCGTGCTGCTGGCCGGTCCCGGGGCGTGCCCGCACCTCGGCGCGCCGCTGTGCGACGGCGCGGTCGCCGGCGGGGAGCTGGTCTGCCGCTGGCACGGGCTCGCGCTGGGCGGCGGGCGGTTCGGCGGGTGGAGCCCGTACCCCGCGCACGACGACGGCGTCCTGGTGTGGGTGCGGCTGGACGACGTGGGCGGCGAGGAACCGCTGCCCGAGCCGGTGCTGCCGGCGCGCCCCGCCGGCGGCGCGGTGGACGCGGTCGCGTCCCTGGTCGGCCGCTGCGAGCCGGAGGACGTGGTGGCCAACCGGCTGGACCCGTGGCACGGCGCGTGGTTCCACCCGTACTCGTTCGCGAACCTGCGGGTGCTGGAGACGCCGACCGAGGAGGACGACCGGTTCCTGGTCGAGGTGACGTTCCGGGTCGCGGGCCGGCTCGGCGTGCCGGTGACGGCCGAGTTCGACTGCCCCGAGCCGCGGACGGTCGTCATGCGGATCGTCTCGGGGGAGGGGGAGGGCAGCGTGGTCGAGACCCACGCCACCCCGCTGGACCAGGGCCGCACGGCGGTCGTGGAGGCGACCATCGCGCAGTCGGAGCGACCGGGGTTCGCGCTGGTCAGGCACGCCGCACCGGTCATCCGGCCGCTGATGCGCCGGGTCGCCGCGCGGCTGTGGCGCGACGACCTGGCCTACGCCGAGCGCCGGTACGCGCTGCGCGCCAAGGGGTCGTTGCCGGGCTGACGGCGCTCAAGTTGAAGCGATTCTGAGTCGAATTTAGGATGGGTGGACCAGCGTTGTCGACTCGCAGAGGACGTGCGCCATGCCCGAGCTCTCCCGCCTGCCCCGCCCGGTCGCCGAGTCCTGGGACTGGCAGCTGTCCGGCTTGTGCCGCGGCATGGACAGCGCGTACTTCTTCCACACGCCCAACGAACGCGGGTCGGCCCGCGAGCAGCGGGAGGCGGCGGCCAAGGCGATCTGCCAACGCTGCCCGGTGATGCGGCAGTGCCGGGAGCACGCGCTGGAGGTGCACGAGACGTTCGGCATCTGGGGCGGCCTCGGCGAGAGCGAGTTGAGGGCTATGCTCTCCGAGCGCGCCAGGAAGTGAGCGTGCCAGGGAACGGGCCCGGAGTGCGATGAGCTGGACACCCCGCGCGGTCGCGGCGATGCTCGGCATCTCGCCCACCACGCTCCGCACGTGGGACCAGCGCTACGGGCTGGGGCCCTCCGGGCGCACCGCCGGTGGGCACCGCCGCTACCGCGACGACGAGGTCGAGCAGTTGCGGCGCATGGTCGCCCTCACCGCGCGGGGCGTCGCCCCGGCCCAGGCCGCCGAGCAGGCGCGACAGCCGACGACGGCCCGTCCCGAACCGACCCGCCCGGCGCTCACCGCGGCCACCGCCAAGGCGGCCCGGCGCGGTGTCCTCACCGCCGCCGACCGGCTGGACGAGCCGGGGGTGCGCCGGCTCGCGGCCGACCTGATCGGCGCGCACGGCGTCGTGGCGGCGTGGCAGGCGGTGCTGTCGCCGTTCTTGGTCGAGCTGGGCGAACGGGTGCACCGACGCGGCTCGGGCGTCGAGGTCGAGCACGTGGCCAGCACCGGCCTGCTGCACGCGCTGCGCGCGGTGCCGCACGCGGGCGGCACCGGCACGCTGGCCGCCCTGCTGTCGTGCGCGCCGGACGAGCAGCACACGCTGGCGCTGGAGGCGCTGGGCGCGGCGCTGTCCGAGGAGTCCTGCTCGTGGCGCAGCCTCGGGGCGCGGGTCCCGGTGCCCGCGCTGTGCGACGCGCTGGACCGGCTGCGGCCCGCCGTGGCGGTGATCTGGGCGCACCACCCCGACCTGGCCGCCACCGTGCCGATCGAGGACCTGTGCCGCCGCACCACCGCCGTCCTCGCGGTCGCCGGACCGGGCTGGGACGACGTCCCGCTGCCCGACGCCGTGCGCCGGCCGCCCACGTTGCCGGACGCCGTGCGCCTGATCGTGGACCAGGCGCACGTCTAGGGCGCGAGGGACGCCCGAGTGGAGGGCGGTCCCGGACGGGTGATCGATCGCGCCGGCGGTGCGGGATCGCCACGACTCGTCGCCACCTGGCCGCCTCCGGCTACCGCCCGGCGGCCCGGCTCCCGGTTGCCGAGGTCCGTTCGGCGGCGGCTTGGTCCCCGGTCGCGTTCAGCTCCCCGCCGGCGCGGCCTTCCCGGCCGCCCACCGCGATCACCGCCCGGGTCGCGCATCCCCCGTCCGGGACGGCGTCCGCCCCCAGCGGCGGGCGACCGCGCGCAGCGCCGGCACCCGGCCGGTGGTCGGCACGCTCCACAAATCCGTCCCCGCCACGCCCCACCGGCCCAGCAACCGGTTCGCCGCGGCGAACCCCGTGGTCGCCGCCCGTTCCATCAGCGCGACCGGCAGGTCGATCCGCACCAGGTCGCCCGCCAGCACGAGGAAGTCGTCCGGGGTCCGCACGGTCGGCCGGTGGGCGAACCCGCCCGCCGGGAACAGCGGGCAGTCGGCCCGCAGCTCGTGCCGCTCGTCCACGACGACGGCCCGCTTGGTCTCCGGGTAGACCTCGGTCAGCGACTCCCACAGCCGGACCCGGGGATCGGGCTCGTCCGCGGGCAGCGCGTACCCGTGCAGCTCCACCACCGAGCCGCCGGTGCGCGCGGCCCACGCCCGCGCCTCGTGCTCGTAGTGGTCCAGCACGCTCACGTTGTCCAGCAAGCCGTAGCCGCTCGTGCCCAGGAACCCCGGCCGGTCCGGATCCACCGGCCGGTCGAGCCAGTACCGCGACACCAGGAACGGCGGCGCGGTCCGCAGCGCGGCGATCCGCGCCCGCCAGGCCGCATCGCCCAGCCGGGGCGACGCGGCGACGACGCGGCGCAGACCCGGCACGTCCGCGGCCAGCACGACGGCGTCCGCGTCGAGCCGGTCGCCGCCCACCTCCACCGCGAACCGCCTGGCACCGCCCGGTTGCACGGACCGCACCTCGACGCCCCGGCGCACGTCCACCCCCAGCGCGGCGAGGTGGCGGCCCAGCGGCTCCCACAGGCCGTGCGGGAACGGGTCGGCGGCGACGTCGAACAGCAGGCCCTCCGCCGAGCCGAGGAAGTAGACGTGGAACATCAGCGCCAGCTCGGCCGCCGACATGTGGCCCGGGTGGGCGAAGAAGCTGCGGGAGAACACCTCGAACGCCAGCGCGTGCGCGGACTCGGGGAAGCGGATCCGCTCCAGGTACGTCGCCGCGTCCAGCCCGTCCAGCTCCCGGTAGACGCCCGGCACCGACACGTCCAGCAGCGGCAACGCCGCCCGCGCGTCCACCGACCGCAGGTCCGGCCAGCGGAACGTCGGGCTGCGGCGCAGGAAGGCCAGCGCGTTCCAGGGCGGGGTCGTGGGGAGCCCGGCGAACCCGTCGCGGTGGCCGCCGGGGTGCCACAGCGGGTAGTCCGGCAGGCCGACCAGCGCTCGGCCGCCGGGGTCGACCCGGCGCAGCAACGCGCGCAGGTTGTAGTACTGCCGGAAGAACGCGTGGAAGCCCCGGGTCATGGTGACCCGGCTGCCGTCCGCGAGTTCGGTGGGCCAGCCGCCCACCCGCCCGCCGAGGTGCTCCTCGCGCTCGCACACGACGACCCGCGCGCCGCGCTCGCCGAGGATCGTCGCGGCGGCCAGCCCGGCGATGCCCGCGCCGACCACGACCACCGTCGGCACGTCCCCCTCGAACCGCGTGCGACCGGCGGGACCCACGACCCGCACGGCCTTGCGGTCGATCACGGCTGCCCGGCCGGGTCGGCGAAGGTGCGCGCCACGCCGAGCCGCCGCCCCGGCGCGCGACCGACTGAGGCGGACCACCGCTTGGCCCGCGCGAGCAACCCGGCGGTCAACCGCGTCATGCGCACCCCTTCCGTCTTCGCTGTCCCGACCGTAGGAGGGCGCGGGCCGGTCCGCATGACGGATGCCCCGCGGGCGAACGGCAGACCGCGCGGGTGTGAATCCTTGGCACACTGGGCGACACACCGTTGCCGTCCGCCACCGGTTCGGGTTCCAGCTGATCACCGTCGATCACTCGGAGGACACGACCATGTCCGTCTCCCGGTTGCTCCCCGCACTGGCCATCGCCGCCGCGCTCGCCGCCGCGCCCGCCTCCGCCTCATCCGCCGCAGCGGCCCCGGCCGCCACCGCCGACCTGACCATCACCGTCCACGACCCCCTCGGCTCGGCCGTCCGCCAGTACCAGCTCACCTGCGACCCGGACGGCGGCACGCACCCCCGGCCCAAGGCGGCCTGCGAGGCGATCCGCACGACCCCGGAGGCGGTCAAGCCCGTGCCGCCGACGACGAACTGCCGCGACGTCGTCTACGGCCCGGAACGCGCCAAGGTCTCCGGTCTGCTGTTCGGCGTCCCCGTGACCGCCGAGTTCCGCCGCACCGACTCCTGCGAGGAGGCCCGGTGGCAGGCGTGGCTGCCGGTCTGGGGCTGAGCGGCACCGCGCCGGCGACCGCTCTAGCGTGACCGCATGAGAATCCTGCTCGTCGGAGCCGGCGGCACGCTCGGCTCGGCCGTCCACACCGCCCTCGCCGGACGCGGCCACGAGGTCGTCACCGTCGGCCGCTCCAGCGGCGACCTCCGCTACGACGTCGCCGACCCG
Organism: Actinosynnema sp. NPDC059335; assembly: GCF_042752395.1. NCBI lineage: Bacteria > Bacillati > Actinomycetota > Actinomycetes > Pseudonocardiales > Pseudonocardiaceae > Actinosynnema > Actinosynnema sp. NPDC059335. Next base: position 8,117 of record NZ_JBHYXZ010000072.1, read on the forward strand.
GCCCAGGTCACCGAGCTGTACGACCGCGTCGGCCGGGTCGACGCGGTGGTCGGCGCGGCGGGCGACGTGCCGTGGAAGCCGATCACCGAGATGACCGCGGCCGACTACGAGGCCGGGTTCCGGGGCAAGGTGCTGAGCCAGGTCGAACTGGTCCGGCAGGGCATCGGCCGGGTCGCCGAACGCGGCTCGTTCACCCTGATCACGGGTGTGCTGGCGCGCGAACCCGTCCCGTCCGGCAGCGCGTCGTCCCTGGCCAACGGTGCGGTGGAGGCGTTCGTGCGGGCGGCGGCCGTCGAGATCGCGCCTCTGCGGGTCAACGCGGTCAGCCCGACCGTCTTCACCGAGAGCCTGGACGACTACGGCGACTTCTTCCCCGGCATGGCCCCGGTCGACCTGGCCGACGTCGCACGGGCCTACGTCAGGTCGGTCGAGGGCGCGCAAACCGGTCAGGTCTACGTGCCGTAGCGCCTGGTAGACGACGTGCTCGCCGCCGTCCACGACCCGCCTTGCTCACCCCGTGGGCGATCGACGACCCGCCCGCGCGGTAGCCGGAGGTAGGCGAGCTTCGATCATGCGCAAGCAGCGCCGCCGCACCGGCCCCCGACCCGCGCCGGAGGCCGGGGGAACCGGTTGTACGGCGGATTTGTCCTACCGCGACTGGAGCGCGTCCACCGCCACGGCCTGCGCGATCACCAGGCGGCGGTCGACGTGCGGGTCGGCGATCCGGATCAGGTAGTGGTCCCGCACCCAGGTCTTCTTGTCGACGCTGAACACGGGCTGCCCGCCGCGCACGAAGTCGAAGTGGTAGCGGAACGGGAACGGCACGTTGTTCACGAACGGCAGGAAGCCCCACACCCGGCGCAGGATCGCGAGACCCGCGTTGCGCTCGCTGCCGGTGGCCGTCGGCGCGCCCGGCTGGTCGAGGTGCCAGGTGGAGTTGGTCAGCGACTTGCCGAAGTCCTTGCGGAACTGGCCGATGGGCCGCCCGGCCCCGTCCGTCACGTCGTAGCCGCTGCCCAGGTCGATCACCTTGCGCGCGCGGAACCCGGCGAGCACCTGGCCCTTGCCGGCGTCGGTGTAGATGGTCACCTGCTCCTTGAACGCCATCCGCTTCTGCTCGACGAACGCGACGAGCGGGCCGGGCTCGCCGTTGTCGTCGGCGAAGATCTCGTAGCGGTTCACCATGAAGGTGACCTTCTGGTGCATGTGCAGCGCGTTCGTCGCCTGCGAGAGCATCATCGTCCCCCTGCGCTCCGGTTGGCCCGCAGTCTCTCACTCGTCCGGGTTATTCCGGTGGTCGGGACTCCTCCGGTGAAAGCCATGCTCACCCGTTTGTCGGACACCACTGGGCGTTGCGCTGAGTAATTTCCTCCTCACGGACCCTGCCATTGATCGACCCACGAAAGGTGGAAGATCATAAACCGTGCTGTGCAACGGCTCGTCACCCTCGCGAGCGCGTTGACGTTGTCGCTGATCAGCGTCCAGCCGGCCCAAGCCGTCGCACCCGGCGGGTACTGGACCCCGGAGCGGATGCGCGCCGCCGTCCCGCTCGACCTGCGCGCGGCCTCCGCCTCCGCACTGCGCGCCGACGTGCCGGCGGGCGAACCCGTCACCATCGCACCGCTGGCCATCCCCAACGGCGGCAGCGCGTGGACCGGCGGCGGCAGGGTCGTCTCGACGGCCGGCCGGGTGTTCTTCACCTACCAGGGCCGCAACGCCTCGTGCAGCGGCAACGCCGTCACCAGCGGGAACAAGAGCACGGTCATCACGGCCGGGCACTGCGTGAAGCTCGACGGCGCGTACCACACCAACGTCGCGTTCGTCCCGGCCTACGACAACGGCAACGCCCCGTACGGCACGTGGACCGCCCGCGCCACGTTCGCCACACCGCAGTGGCACGCGAGCGAGGACATCAACTACGACATCGGCGCGATCGTCGTCAACCAGCTCAACGGGCAGAGCCTCACCGACGTCGTCGGCGCGCAGGGCATCGCGTTCAACCAGACGCGCGCCGCCGACATGTACGCGTTCGGCTACCCGGCCGCCGCGCCCTACGACGGCACGAAGCTCGTCTACTGCAGCGGGCGGACGTTCAACGCGTTCCTCAGCAACGGCATCGGCATGACGTGCGACATGACCGGCGGCGCCAGCGGCGGTCCGTGGTTCCGCTCGTTCTCCGAGGCCACGGGCACCGGCACGGTCAACTCGGTGAACAGCTACAAGATCAACCTGATCCCGACCTGGATGTTCGGCCCGTACTTCGGCGCCGACGCCCAGAACCTCTACAACCAGGCCCAGGCCGCCTGATCGCGGGGCGGGGGGGGGGGGGGGGCGGCCGAGCACAACCCCCCCCACCACCCCGCGGGGGGTGGTGGGGACCACGACCGCCTTCCCGGGACCGTGGTTTGAGCGGGACGGCGAACGGGCACCTGTGGGTGTCCTGCGTCCCCGACCGGAGGGTGTGCCGGTGTCGCTCCCCACCAGTGACGAACTCCTGGCCGGGCGTTACGTGCTGGGCGAGACGCTGGGCTTCGGCGGTATGGCCGAGGTGCGGCGCGGATGGGACACGGTGCTGCGGCGGGAGGTCGCGGTCAAGCTGTTCCGGCCCAACGCCGACGTGGACGCGGCGCGGCGCTTCGACAACGAGGCCCGCACGCTCGCCCGGCTGTCCCACCCCGGCCTGGTGTCCGTGCACGACGCCGGCGACGGCGACGGCACGCCGTTCGTGGTGCTGCGACTGGTGGAGGGTCGCACGCTGCGCGGCCGGATCACCGACGGGCCGCTGTCGGTGGCGGAGGTGCGGGAGCTGGGCGCGCGGCTTGCCGACGCGCTGGCCTACGTGCACGAGCAGGGCGTGGTGCACCGCGACGTCAAGCCGTCCAACATCCTGCTCGACGTCCACGGGACGCCCCACCTGGCCGACTTCGGGCTGGCGCACCTCGCGGGCGCGACCCGGTTCACCCGCACCGACCAGCTGGTCGGCACCGCGGCCTACCTGGCTCCGGAACAGGTGCGCGGGGGCGACGTGGGCCCGCCCGCCGACGTCTACTCGTTCGGCCTGGTGCTGTTGGAGTGCCTGACCGGTCGCCGCGAGTACACGGGCGGCGACGTCGAGGCGGCGGTCGCCAGGCTGCACCGGCCGCCGTCCGTGCCCGCCGACCTGCCCGCCGACCTGGTGCGCCTGCTGTCGTTGATGACCGCCCTGTCGGCCCGTCGCCGACCGACCGCCCGCGAGTGCGCCGAGGTGTTGCGGACGGGCGAGGTGCCCGCCGGTCTCGCGGCGGTCGGAGCGGACGACCCGACGCTCGACCCGGACGACCGCACCCTCGACGTGGACGACCGGACGCTCGACGTGGAGGACGCGACGCTCGACGTGGACGACCGGACGCCGGACGTCGTGCCGGCGCCGCGCCGGGAGGTGCCGGTGAAGGCGCTGGTAGCGTCGGCGGCGGGGTTGCTCGGCGCGGTGGGCGTCGCCTGGGCGCTGGTGCCGGGCCCCGCGCCCGCCACGTCCTCGCCCGCGCCGTCCTCGACGCCCGTCGTCGAGCGCACGACACCCCCGGCCGACCCGCCCGAGCAGGTCGTGATCGCTACCACCACTGTCGCGCCGCCCGTCGCGGAGGACGTGCGGCCCGCCGGTCCCGGCCCGATACCCGACCACGCCCACAAGGGCAAGGGGAGCGAGAAGGGCAAGGGACCGGGCAAGGGCAAGCCCTGACCCGCGGACCCCCGGGAGGTGGGCCGCCCCGCCGGCCCCGTCCGCGAGCCGCCGGAGTGGTGGCGGTGGTGCTCCCACGCACGAGCCGCCCCGCTCGAACGGCTGCCCGGCGGTCTACCGGCGGAACAGCGCGGTCCTCACGTCGGTGGCCCGAGGTCGGCGAGCTTGCGCTCCAGCACCGCCCGTTCCCGCTCGTTGCCGCACCGCCGCACGGCCAGCTCCAGGTCGACCCGCGCCTCGTCCGGCCGACCCAGGCGGATCAGCAGCTCGCCGCGCACGCTCGGCAGCAGGTACGAGTTCGCCAACGCGTCCGCGCCCGCCAGGTCGTCCACGATCGGCAGCGCCGCGGCCGGTCCGCGCGCCATCGAGACCGCCACCGCCCGGTTGAGGTCGACCACCGGTGACGGCGCGAGCCGGCCGAGCGCCTCGTACAGCAGCACGATCCGCTCCCAGTTCGTCTCCGCCACCGACGGGGCGACGGCGTGGCACTCGGCGATCGCCGCCTGCAGGCCGTACGCGCCCAGCCCGCGGCCCACCTGCCCGGCCCGCGCCAGCGCCGCACGTCCCCGCCGGATCGCCGACCGGTCCCAGCGCCGCCGGTCCTGGTGCTCCAGCAACACGGCCTCGCCGTCCGGGCCGGTGCGCGCCGGGAACCGCGCCGCGGTCAGCTCCAGCAACGCCAGCAGGCCGAGCACCTCGGGCTGGTCGGGCACCAACCGGCTCAGCACGCGGGCCAGGCGCTGGGCCTCGCCCGCGAGGTCGAACCGGATCAGCTCGTCGCCGGAGCCGGCCGTGGACCCCTCGGTGAAGATCACGTAGATCACGTTGAGCACCGAGCCCAGCCGGGCCGCCCGCTCCTGCGCCGGCGGCACCCCGAACGGCACCCTGGCCGCCCCGAGCGTCTTCTTCGCCCGGGTGATCCGCGCCTGCACGGTCGCGGTCGGCACCAGGCACGCCCGGGCGATCTCGTCGCTGGTCAGACCGCCGACCACGCGCAGCGTCAACGCCACCCGGGCCTCCCGCGACAGCACGGGGTGGCACGAGATGAACATCAGCGCCAGCACGTCGTCGTCGATCCGGTCCGGGTCCCACAGCACGTCGTCGGCCGCGGCGGGCGCACCGCCGGAGGTGGCGTCGCCCTCGCCCAGGTCGTGCGCGAGGGCGGCGTACCTCTCGTCCAGCGCGGAGCGCCGGCGGAACGCGTCGATCGCGCGCCGCCGGCCGACGGTGAGCAGCCACCCCGCGGGGTTGGCCGGCACGCCGTCGCGCGGCCAGCCCACCAGCGCCTCGGCCAACGCCTCCTGCGCCAGGTCCTCGGCCAGCGCGAAATCGCCGGTGTAGCGCGCGAGCGCACCGACGATCCGCGCCGACTCGATCCGCCAGACCGCCGCGACCGCGGCGCGACCCGTCGGGTCGCTCGCCGACCCCGTCAGAGCTGGCCGGTGGCTTCCCGCCACGCCCGTTCCTTCCGGATCCACTCGTTGTCCTGCGGGAACTCGTCGATCGAGGTCACCCGGCGGATCTCGGTCTTGAACCCGGGACCGCTGATCGGCGACCGCCTGGCCCACTCGACGGCCTCTTCCTTCGACGCCACGTTGAGGATGTAGAAGCCGTTGAACAGCTCCTTCGTCTCCCCGTACGGGCCGTCGGTCACGACGGGCGGCTCCGACGAGTAGTCCACCACCACGCCCTCGGCGGCGTCGGCGAGACCCTCGGCGGCCACCAGCACGCCCGCGCGGATCAGCTCGTCGTTGTACTTGCCGACCGTCTCCAGCATCCGGTCGAAGTCGATCTCGCCCATCGCCGCGAACGCCTCGTCGGTCGCGCGCATGATCAGCATGTACTTCATCGTCCGGTCTCCCTGACCTCGTCCGGGCCGTCTTCCCGGCCCGCTCACCCACAGGTCGAACGGACCCGGCCGTGGATCGACACACCCGCCGAACTTTTTTCCGCGGGCGCCGGCAGCCTACTTCGGACGGCCACTGAGGAGGGTGCGATGCGGGAGATCGGGGCCGCGGGGGGGGGGGGGGGGGCCCCGGCGCGCGGGGGGGCCCGCGCGCGC
>NZ_JBHYXZ010000072.1:13906-42255 GCF_042752395.1 Actinosynnema sp. NPDC059335
CCCTCACGCCGGTGTGAGGGGCACACCGACGTGCGTCAGGGGGTGCGGCAGGACACGGTCGGGGCGCGCCACTGGCCGTTGGCCATGACGGTGAAACCGAACGTGGTGCTCGCACCGGCGGCCAGGCTGCCGTTGCCGTTGGGCTTCATGGTCATCACGTTGCCGCTGGAGTCCCAGCTCGGCGTGCCGTTCCAGGTCGCCGACACCTTCTGCGGCGAGGTGACGGTGACGGTCGCGGTCCAGCTGCTGATCGGCGCCGACCCGGCGCGGATCGTGACCTCGCCGTTGAACCGGTCACCCCACCGCTGGCTCTCGCGGTAGGTCGCGGTGCACGAGCCGGTTCCCGGCTGGGACGAGGTCGTGGTCGTCGTCGTGGTGGTGGTCGGGGTGTCGGTGGGTGCGACGGCGCGGCCGGTGGTGGGGGAGATCATGCCGGTGCAGAGGTTGCGGGAGGCGAGGTTGGCGGCGATCTGGGGGATGGCGTTGATGGTGGTCTGGTAGCCGTCGTGCATGAGGATGACGCCGCCGTTCTGCAGGGTGGAGGCGGCTTGGACGATCTGGGCGGTGCTGGCGTTGTTCCAGTCCTGGGAGTCGACGTTCCAGAGGACTTCGGTGAGGCCGAACTGGGCCTGGACGGTTTTGAGGGTGTTGTTGGTCTCGCCGTAGGGGGGTCGGAAGAGTCTGGGTGCGGTGCCGGTGGCGTTCTGGATCGCTTGTTGGGTCTGGGAGATCTCGGTGGTCATCTGGGCTTGGTTGAGTTGGGTCATGTGGGGGTGGGACCAGCTGTGGTTGCCGATCCACATGCCGGCGTCGCGTTGGGCGCGGGCGAGGGCGGGGTTGGCCTGGACGGCGTTGCCCTGGTTGAAGAAGGTGGCGCGCAGGCCGGCGGAGCGCAGGGCGTTGAGCAGTGTGGTGGTGGTGGCGGGTTTGGGGCCGTCGTCGTAGGTGAGGGCGACGTAGCCGGCGGAGCAGTCGGCGGCGCCGGCGGGGCTGGGCAGCGCGACGGCCAGCGCGCCGAGCAGGCCGACCGCGCCGGCCAGGGTCGCGGCCAGGCGTCGTCGCGCGCCACGGGTCACCGGCCTGCCGGCGACGGTGACAGCAGTTCTGGACATCACTTCCTCCAAGGGCTCGAACCGCGGCAACCGCGACCGGAGGCGATCGAAAGTTGCGATATGGGTTTGTGAGGCTTTCGGAAAATAAGCCCGATGATCGGGTGAGTCAAGAAGAAGACTTCACCTATAGAGACGGAAGTCCGCAGGTAGAGCCGCTAGCGGCACTGATCGCACTCCGTGATACGGGTTTCGAAAGTATCGGACTGCGGTGTGGTACCTCCACACCTGCACGGACCCAAGAGTGGCGTGCGCCACCAGGGACGGGCGGCCCGGCGGACTCCTAGCGTCGCGGTAACGAACGTGACCGCCATCACTCAACGTGGAGGATGCGCCCATGTCGGACCGTCGCCCTGCCCCGACCGCCCGCCGTCGCGTCGCGACCCTCGTCGCGGTGCTCGCCGCCCTGGCCGGCGCCGCCGTCTCCCTCGTCGCGTCGCCGCGCCCGGCCGCCGCCGCGACGTTGCAGGAGGTCACCGGGTTCGGCTCGAACCCCGGCAACCTGCAGATGTTCCGCTACGTGCCCGCCGGCCTGACCGCGGGCCGCCCCGTGGTGGTCGCCCTGCACGGCTGCACGCAGAACGCCACCGGGTACGGCCCGGCCACCGGCTGGCTGCAACTGGCCGACCGGTGGAAGTTCACCGTCGTGGTGCCCCAGCAGAAGTCGCAGAACAACCTCAACTCCTGCTTCAACTGGTTCGAGCCCGGCGACACCCGCCGCGGCTCCGGGGAAGCGCTGTCCATCAAGCAGATGGTGGACAAGGCCAAACAGGACAACGGGGCGACGTCGGCCTACGTCAGCGGGTTGTCCGCCGGTGGCGCGATGACCGCAGTCATGCTCGCCACCTACCCCGACGTGTTCTCCGGCGGGGGCATCGTCGCCGGGCTGCCGTTCCAGTGCGCCACGACCGTGGCCGCCGCCTACGGGTGCATGAACCCCGGCACGGACCTCACGCCCGCGCAGTGGGGCGACCGGGTGCGGGCGGCCTTCCCGTACTCCGGTCCCCGCCCGAAGGTGTCCATCTGGCACGGCGCCGCGGACACGACCGTCCGGCCCCTCAACGGCACGGAGCTGGTCGAGCAGTGGACGAACGTCAACGGCACCGACCAGACCCCCGACGTCAGCGACACCGTGGCGGGTTACCCGCACCGCGTCTACGGCGGCACGGTCGAGCACTACTCGATCACCGGCATGAACCACGGCCAGCCCGTCGACCCCGGCGCCGGCGCCACCCAGTGCGGCGGCACGGCCGCCTACATGCTGGACGTCAACGTGTGCGCCGCCTACCACCTCGCCCGCTTCTGGGGCATCGACGGCGGCGGCGCCACCCCCACCACGACGAGCGGCGGCAACCCCACCACCACGACGTCCCGGCCGCCGTACACCGAGGTCGTCACCGCCACGGCGACCGCGCACTACGTCGCCCAGCGGATCGACGTCACCGAGTACAACACCCTCGGCGCGAGGTACGGCTACTCCACGCCTTTCGCGCTCTACCGGTGCGGTGCGGAGTGGACCGACAAGGCGGACTGTTCAGCGATCTGACACGACTTCGTACGCGGTGCAACCTCCGGGGGTGTTCGTTACCGGCTCAGGGCCTGACCGGAGTCGTGGCGGCGGACGTGGTCGAGGATCGCGTCCGCCACCACCCCGTGCACGGCGGACGGCAACGCGTGCCCGAGGCCCGGCACCTCCAGCAGCCGGGCGTCGGGCAGCACGTCGGCCAGGTGGCGGCCGAAGCCGGGCGGGAAGAACGGGTCCTCGGTGCCCTGCACGACCAGGGTCGGGGTCCGCACCTCGCGCAGGGCGTCCCCGCCGTGCGGCAGTGGCACGGAGGCCAGCCGCACGTGCCCGGTGGCGGGGAGGAACGTGCCGGCGTGCGCGATGGCGCGGCGTTCCAGCGCCCGGTACTCGTCCGCGTCGAACGGCAGCACGTCGCCGTGCAGCACCCGCCACAGCGCGACCCGGCGCTCCAGCTCGGTCTCCTCGTCCGCGCCGGGCTCGGCCAGCGCGATCATCCGCTCCAGGCGCTCGCCCTGGTCGCGCGCCTCGCCGGTGCTGCCCATGTCGAGCGCGCCGGTCAGGGCGAGGGTGAGCGAGCGGAGGCGGTCGGCGTGGTCGATCGCCAGCAACTGGCCGATCAAGCCGCCCAGGGACACCCCCACCACGTGGGCGCGGTCCACGCCGTGCGCGTCGAGCACGGCCACCGCGTCGCGGGCGAGGTCGCCGACGTCGTAGCCCGCGCCCTCGGCCGGTCGCGTGGTGGACTTCCCGGTGTCGCGGTGGTCGTAGCGGACGACCCGGCAGCCACCGCGCACGAGCAGTTCGACGAACCCGTCCGGCCAGCCCGCGGACGACGCGTTCGCGCCCATGACCAGCAGCAGGGGCGTGCCCGCCGGGTCGCCCAGGTCCTCGCTCCACAGCCGGACGTCGCCCGCCTCGACCACGCGTTCCGCCACCGCACACCCCCGAGTTCTTGATCGACTCGGCCAACCTACCCGAGCCCTCCTCACCTCGACGTGGCGCGGGTGTGGGGTCACGGGCAGCAAAACCGGTTAAGTTGTGCCGGTGAGCGCTGTGCTCAGGGGTGCCGGCGGCGATGCGACGACCGACCGCGAGCTGCGGCCGGCGGCGGAGACGGAGCTGCGGCACCGCGTGCTGCCGTTCTGGCTCGGCCTGGCCGACCGGGAGCACGGCGGCATCCACGGGCACGTCGACGCCGACCTGGTGGTGGACCGCGCGGCCGACAAGGGCGCGGTCCGGGCGTGCCGCTACCTGTGGACGTTCTCGGCCGCCTACCGGGCCTTCGGCGACCCGTCCTACCTCGCCGCCGCGCGGCACATGTACCGGTTCGTCACCGGCCGCCTGCTCGACGCCGTGCACGGCGGCGTGTTCTGGTCGGTCGACCGGACCGGCGCCCCGGCGGACACCGACAAGCACGTCTACGCCCAGGCGTTCGCGCTCTACGCGTTGAGCGAGTACCACCGCGCCACCGGCGACCGGGACGCGCTGACCAGGGCGACCGAGGTGTACGAGGTCGTGACCGGCGTCGGGTTCGACCCCGCGCGGGGCGCGTACCGGGAGCAGTTCGACCGGGCCTGGACGGCGAAGCCGAACGCCCTGCCGGCCGAGGGGCGGCCCGCCGAGATCACCATGAACACCCACCTGCACGTGCTGGAGGCGCTGACCGCCTACCACGCCGTCGTCCCGTCGCCGGCCGTGTCGGAGCGCGTCGCGGAGCTGGTCGGGATCTTCCGCGACCGGCGGCCAACGTGCCGCTGCGCCTGGAGGCGGCGGGCATGTGGAAGTGCTGCTACCACAACGGACGCCTGTGCCTGGAGCTGGTGTCGCGCCGCGCCGCGGCCGGCTGATCACGGGGTCCGCCACGCCGGCCATCCACCGATCGGGCGATAACCACCCACCGCAGTGGATCTTGCACGCGGCGTGGGCGAGGATGGCCGCGACACGAGCGAAGCGTCGCTCCCCGAGGCGACCCGACGCCCTGGCACGAACGGCGAGCCACCATGACATCTGTCGCGCGGACATCCGCCGCGAACCACCTCCTGCCGCCCTCCACCCCGGCGGAGGCCGACGTCGCAGCCGCCTCGGCGGCCGACCTCCCGCCCGAGTCGGCGGCCGACGTCCCGGCCGGCACGGCGGCCGAGATCCCCGTCGGCACCGGGGCCGAGACTTGGTCCTCTGCGACGGCCGACCTCCCCGGCACGGCGGCCGAGGACCCGGTGCCGGTGGCCGACGCGGGGGAGGGGCGCGGCCCGCGGTGGCTGGACGAGTGGCTCGCGGCGAACCTCACCCGCGTGGTCTCGTGGCGGCGCGCCCTGCACGCGCACCCCGAGCCGATGCGCGCCGAGTTCCGCACCACCGCGATGATCGTGGACGTCCTGCGCTCCCTCGGCCTGGAACCGCGCGTGCTGCCCATCGGCACCGGCGTCCTCTGCGAGGTGGGGACCGGACCGCGCTGCGTCGCCCTGCGCGCCGACATCGACGCGCTGGCCGTGGCCGAGGCGACCGGGGAGCCGTTCGCGTCCCGCGTGCCCGGTGTCTCGCACGCCTGCGGCCACGACGTGCACACCGCGGTCCTGCTCGGCGCGGCGGCGGCCCTGGCGTCCGCGCCGGAGCTGCCGGGCCGGGTGCGGCTGCTGTTCCAGCCCGCGGAGGAGGAGCCGGGCGGCGCGCACGACGTGATCGCGGCCGGCGGGGTCGAGGGCGTGGAGCGCATCTTCGGCCTGCACTGCGACCCGAAGGTGCCGGTCGGTCGGGTCGGGATCAGGGTCGGACCGGTCACCTCGGCGTGCGACATGCTCGCGCTGCGGGTCACGGGCTGCGGCGCGGGCCGGCGCAACGAGTTGAGCGCCGACGTGGTGCACGCCCTGGGCGTGGTGGCGACCGGGCTGCCCGCGATGCTCGCCCGCCGGGTCGACCCGCGGTCCGGCACCGTGCTGGCGTGGGGGCTGATGGACGCGCCCGAGACGCCCGGCGGCACGCCGCGCGAGGGCACCCTCCGCGGCACGCTGCGCACCGGCGACCCCGTGGTCAACGCCCAGTTGCCCGCCCTGGTGGAGGAGATCGTCGGCTCGCTGCTGCGGCCGACGGGCGTGCGGTTCGCGCTCGACCACGTCCGCGCGGTGCCCGTGGTGGACAACGACCCGGCCAGCACCGCCCTGCTGGAGGCCGCCGTCGCCGCCGCGATCGGCCCGCAGGCCGTCACGTCCACCACCCAGTCCACCGGTGGCGAGGACTTCGGCTGGTACCTGGAGCACGTGCCCGGCTCGTACGGTCGCCTGGGCACGTGGTCGGGCGAGGGCCCGCAGGGCGACCTGCACCAGGCGACGTTCCGCCCGGACGAGCGGGCGTTGCCGGTGGGCGTGCGGACCATGGTGCACGCGGCGCTGGCCGCGCTGACCTCCGGCTGACCGGAGCGCTTCACCAGTCGAACACGTACGTGTACCACGGTCCTCCCGACGGCCGGTACTTGTAGCCGTCCACCCCCGCGCTGACCGGCGCGCGGTCGGGGCAGTGGGCCCACCCCGTCTCGTTGAGCAGGCCCGCGTCCTCCACGGCCAACAACGTGCACCCGTTGGCGGCGTCCGTCGACACGTCCACGGTGAACAGCCCCACCCGCCGATCGCGGATCGGCCGCTCCGGCGCCGTGACCGCCTCCGCGACCACCGCCTCGAGCGCCGCCCGGTGCGCGTCGAACGCGAACCGGTGCGCCACGTCGCCGCCGGCGGCGGTGAGGCTCGCCGCCGACAGCGCCGGCGCCAGCAGGAACGGCCACAGCCGCGCGACGTGCCGCCGTCGCGGCAGGGGCAGCGCCGGCACCGCGACGGTGCTCGTCAACAGCCACGCCAGACCCACCGCGCCCCAGCACGCCAACGCGAGCACCGTGAGCACGAAGTAGCCGCCGGGTGGGGCGGACGCCCACACCAGGAGCACCGCCGGCGCCGACGCCGCGACGGCCGTCCACCACGGGGACGACCATCGCGGCACGCGTGCGACCATCGCACCCCCTTCCGCCGATCAAGGGGACGCTGCGGACCACCCCCCGGTTGCGCCGTCGAGGTAGTCCTTGAACTGCACGGTGACGGAGTGGGTGTCCGACGGCCAGTTCGGCACCGCGATCGTGCGCGTCCGGCCCTCGCCGCCGCGCGGGGCCTGGGTGACGCGGATCGTGCCGGCGGCGTCGGGCCGCGCCGGCAGGTAGGCGTCGACCGCGGTCAGGAACGGCAGCGTGGTGAACGGCGGCAGCACGACGCCGGGCGTGGAGACCCGGTCGCAGTTGTCGTCGAACAGGAACGCGGCGAGGACCTGGCGCAGCTTCGGCGAGACGGCCGGCCCGAGGACGTCCACGCCGTTCAGCTCCAGCCGGTCGCGGTCGGGTTGGTCGGACCACCACTCGCGGTTGCGGACGACGGTCAGGGCGCTGTGCGTCGCGCACCGGTCGATGGTGTCGGTGATGCCGCCGGGGCGGGACACCTGGAGCCGCACGAAGCGGTCGCTGCGCTCGAACGGCTCGAAGTAGTGGTGGTGCGGCGGTTCGCCGTCGCGCAGCACGACCAGTTCGTAGTGCGTGCGGCCGTTGACGGGCAGCGGTCCGAACGAGCCGTCCGGTCCGGTGCGGACGCCGTGCCGCGGGCCGCCGAGCCGCGCGCCGGTGCGGCTGTCCACGTCCCAGACCTGCACCACGCCCTCGACGCCGGTGTTCTGCGGGTAGTACGTGGCCCGGCCGGAGATCCGGACCAGCGCGGGCAGCTCGGGCACCACGCGTGTGGTGAGCGCGGGCCGGCCGCGCAGGAACCGGTACATGGGGGCGAACCCGTCGGCCGAGGTCGTGGTCTCGGTGTGGCCCAACGTCGTCAGGTACACGTTCGTCGCACCGCCGATGGACCCGGTGGGCTGCGCGCTGCCCCACAGCGCCAGCGTCGGCACGCCACCGGGCAGGGCGGCGCTGGACCGGCCGTCCACGTTGACGTACTTCCGCACCGACGCGGCCCGTTCGGGGTCGGACAGGTACGTGTGCAGCACCGTCGTGCCGCGGGAGTGCGCGATCACGTCCACCTGGGACGCCCCGGTCCGCGCCTTCACCGCGGCGACGAACGCTTCGAGGCCGGCGACGGCGTGGTCGTTGGTCGGGATGCTCGTGTCGTACTCGTAGGCGTGCAGCAGGGCGTCCGGGACACCGTTGCCGGAGAACCGCTTGGCGTTGGACTGCCACTGCTGCGCCGAGCCCTGCTGGCCGTGCACGAACACGATCGGCGTGAGCGGGTCGGCCCGGGCGGGCGCCGGCGCGGCGGTCGGGACGAGCGCGAGCGCGAGGGCGAGCGCCGCCGACGGGATCCTCATCGCCCGCCCCCGATCGCCAGGGCGTCGGCCAGGTTCCGCCGCGCGTCGGCCGGCTGCAGGTAGCCGGCGCGCACGTTGCCGCGGTCGGCCGCCACCACCTGTCGCAGGTGGTCGCCGCGGGTCGGGTAGAGCCGGGCGAGCGTGGCCGCGTCGAACGGCACGTGCGTGCCGAACAGCCGGCAGAACGTCTCGCCGGAGTTGTCGCCCGTGTTGAGCGCCCGAGGCGCGGCCACCTGGGACAGCCGGATGCCGCCCAGGGCGAGGCCGAGCGCGTCGCGCTTCCTGGTCACGCCGTCCGCCTCGAACTCCAGCGGCCGGGCGGTCGGCGGCGGCGTGCCGCGCTCGACCCACCGGCGCAGGTGGTCGTACGCGGCCGCGGTGACGTGGTGCATCGGCGCCCGGCTGAACGGCGGCCGGTCGCAGTCGTACTGCGGCGCGCCGCCCAGGTCGCGCTCGGAGAGGGGCGCGAGGTACGCCTGGCCCTCGTAGCCGGAGTGCGCCGCGCCCGCGACCTCCCACCGGCGGAACCGGTCCGTGTCGGCCGGGCGCTGCGCGGTCCGCACGTCGGTCTCCGACAGCACCTGGAAGACGGGTTCCGCGCCGACCCGGCTCGGGGCCGTGCCGACGATGAAGCCGTACCCGTCGAACACCGGCTGCTGGTGGGGCAGCACGCGGTCGTACAGCACGGTCATCCGGGCGGCGGACTGGGACGCGCCGATGGCCAGCAACGTCCCGGTCCGCAGCCCGCCCGTCACCGCGCCGCTCGAGACCGCCCGGCCGGCCTGCGTGAACACGTCGTAGGACAGCTCGTCGGCGGTGAACCGGCCGCCACCGGTCACGTCCAGGCCGCCGTACCGGGCGGGGCTCCACGCGCGGAGCCGGTCGACGCCGACCCGCTGCGCGGACACGCCGACCCAGGCGTGACCGGCGCGGACGACGGACTCGGCGTGCCACAGCGCGTCGAGGTCGTACCCCGCGGTGACGTTCTGCCACTCGACCAGCGTGGTGCCGGAGAAGTGCCGGGCGCTCGCCGGGCGGCGGACGATCACCCTGGTCGTGTAGGGCACGCCGGCCGCGACCCGCGTGCCGTCGGGGGCGAAGCCGTCGGCCGTGCCGGACAGGTGGAACTCCTGCTCGACGTACCCGGCGGCGGCGAGGTCGTAGGTCGTGGCGAAGAACGGGTAGGTGTCCTCGATCCGGTCGGCCAGCCGGTCGCCCGGCACGGTCCCGGGCAGCGGGCCGACCACGTGCGGCGCCGGACCGGTGGACGCGGAGGCGGGGACGGAGGTCGGCAGCAGCAGGCCGAGGACGGCCGCGGCCAGTCCGACGCGACGCCAGGGGGAAGGGGGCATACCGGCTCCCACAGCGATGGGGGATGGGGCATCGCCGACGGTAGCCGGCCGCGCACGGCCCGCACCAGGACGCGCGGGGATCGTGAGACCGCCGTCGCAGCGCCGGTCAGCGGTGCTGGAGCAGCACGGTCCGGGCGGCCGTCTCGGCGAGGTCGGGGTCCAGCGGCGCGCCGGTCAGCAGCTCGGCGTACAGGGCGGACTCGACGATGCGCACGTACAGGAACGCCACCTGGTCCAGCGAGGCCGCCGACCACGGCCCGCCGTCCACTTCGAGCAGGATGTCCTTCTGGGCCGACACCGCGCGCCGGTGCACGCCGGCGGAGGCGTGGAACAGCACGCGTGCCGCGGTGTCCGGTTCCCGGCGCAGGAAGGCGCGGAACGGCGCGGCCGCGCGCAGCTCGGCCACGAACCGCCGGGTGACCTCCAGGACGCCTTCGACCCCGCCGCGGGTGCGTTCCTCGCGGGCGCGGGCCAGCAACCGGTCCGCGAGCGCCCACAGGACGTCGGCCAGCAGCCCGTCGCGGCTGTGCACGACCCGGTACAGCGTCGCGCGGCTGATCGCGAGGCCGGCCGCCAACGCCTCCATGTCGACGTGTCCGTGCCGGAGGAAGAACCGGCACGCGCCGACCACCACCTGGTCCCGGCTCACCACCCGCCGGGCGCCGGTCGAGCCCACGGCCACCCCCGCTCCCGCCGGCCCGTCCGTCCGGCCCACACGGGCATCATCGCGCCCGGGGCGGACCCGAGGCGAGGGCCGTGCCGGTGATCACCGCCGGCGGGCTGTCACTTCGGCGGGCTGTCACTTCGGCGCGCTGTCACTTCGGGAGGCGGTCAGTTCGCGGACGGGGCCGGCTCCTGGAACAGCACCGGCGGCGCGTCGCTGACCGGGCGCGGGGACGTCGGGGCCGGCTGCGGCACCCACTGCGCGACCACCGGCTCCGGCTCGGGCACGACCTCTTCGACGACCGGCTCCGCGACGGGCGCGGCGACCGCCTGCACGGCCAGCTGCTGCTGGACCTGGCCGATCCACATCAACCACATGGCCTCGTCGCGGTGACCGCGGTACTCCGCCTTCAACCCCGCCAGCGCCCCGCGCACCCGCGCGGCGATCACCGGGTCCTCGCGCACCGCGGACCAGACGGCGCGCGCGGCCGCGTCCCGGGCCTTCACCAGGAGGCGGACCTGGTCAATCAACTCCGACGCGGGCAGGCCCGCCCACGCCGCTGCGATTCTCTGTGCCTTGGTCACCGTGCCATCCTTGCCGAGCGGACGGCGCGTGATGGCCGTGACGCGATGTTATCAACCTCTCGTTTTACGAGGTCAGCCCTCGGGAATCCGGTGACGTTCCGGGACCGCTCCGGCACGGCGCGTCCGGAAATCGCAAGGCAGTCGTCAGGTGCGCGCGGGCCCGGTGGTGGGACGCTGGTCGGCGTGGCGGCCGATCAGGACACGGCGGTCCTCGTCGTCCAGGACGGGGACCGGGTCTCGCCCGACGAGGTCGCGCGGTGGCTGCGCGAGCGGCTGGAGGGGTGGCCGCCGTTCGACGTGCTGCTGGTCGGCGTCGTGGTCGGCGAGCTGTTCGACAACGCCCGACGGCACGGGTCCCCGCCCTACGTGCTCGAACTCGTGCTCGACCGGTGGCGCGAGGCCCTGGTCGTGAGCGTCCGCGACCGCGCGCTCCGCGGCGCCGCGCCCTGGTCGTCGGCGGCCGGCCTGCTCCTGGTCGGCGGGCTGTCCGAGCGCTGGGGCGTGCTGACGCAGGGGCCGTCCACCACCGTGTGGGCCGAGCTGGTGTTCGCCGACTGATCTTCCCGACCCGGTCGGGTGGTGCTCCGGCCGCGGCCGCATGCGGGGCCACCCGGTCGGGAAGACAGGCACGGTGGAACTCCTCGGCATCGACCCCGTGCGCGCCGCGGGCGGCATCGCGAAGGGACTGGTCGGGCTCGCCCTCGCCCCGCTGGAGCAGGCCGCGGTGCTGGGCCGCGACCGCCGCCGGGTGTGGTCGTGCCCGGGACGCCTGCACATCGAGGCGCACGGCGTGCACGGCCCGCGCGGCGGGCAGGTGGCCGAACGGGTCGAACGGGTCCTGGAGGACCACCCCGGCGTGCGGTGGGCCCGCGTCAACGCCCCGTCCGCCCGCGTGATCGTGGCCGTCACCGACCCCGCGCCGCCCACGGAGGAGCTGGTCGCGCTGGTGCGGCAGGCCGAGGCCGAGCCCGACACCGAGGACGAGCGCCTGGTCGAGGACGAGCTGCACCACCCGGCGGACGGGCTCAAGGGCACCCGCCTGCTGCCCACCCTGGCGGTCGACGCCGCCGGCCTGGCACTGGCCGCCGTCACCAGGCTCGTCCCGTGGGCGCCGCTCCCCGCCGAGCCGGCCGCGGTGATCGGGGCCGTCGACCTGCACCCGGGTCTGCGGGACCGGGCTGCCGGCCGGCTGCGGGGCCGGGAGCGCGCCGACACCGCCACGTCGGTGCTCGCCGCCATCGCGCACGGCCTCGCCTCGCGCAGCCAGAGCACGTTGCTGGACGTCGCCCAACGCGTGGAGCAGTGGCGCGAGGTGCGCGCCCACGAACGGGCCTGGTGCGCGGCCGAGGCCGACCTGATCAAGGGCCCGGACGACGCGGCGGCCGAGCCCGTCGTGGTCGAGCGGCCCCGCCCGCTGCCCGAGAGCCCGGTGGACCGCCACGCGCGGCGGTCGCTGGCCGCGGGCGCGGCGGCGGTGGTCGGCGCGCTGCCGTTCACGGGGCCGCGCCGGGCCGCCGCGCTCGGCGTGGCGAGCCTGCCGAAGGCCCCGGCGGTCGGGCAGGCCGCGTTCGCCGCGCAGCTCGGCCGGGTGCTGGCCACCCGCAACGCGCTGGTGATGGAGCGCTCGGCGCTGCGCCGGCTGGACGCGGTGGACGTCCTCGTGCTCGACGAGACCGCGTTCGGTCCGGGCCGGTCGGCGCTCACCGACCTCGTGCCGCTGCCGGGCACGTCGCCCGCCGAAGCCGCCGAACGGGCGTTCGCCCTGTTCGACCCCGCGGACCCCGCAGCCGTGCGCGAGGACGGCGAGTGGGCCATCGGCCCGGTCGACCGGCTCGACCCGCAGGGGCGACGGGGCACGCGCGAACAACGCCGCCTGGCGGGCCACGCGGCCGTGCTCGGGCTGACCCGGGGACGGCGGCTGCTGGCCGTGCTGGCGGTCGACGTCGAGACCCCGCCCGCCGTGGACGCGCTCACGGCGGCCGCCCGGGAGGCCGGGCTGCGCGTGGTCGTGGCCACGGATCGCGACCACGCGTCGGTCCGGTCCGCCGACGGCGTCGTCCCGTCCGGCAGGGGACTGGTCGGCGCGGTCCGCGAGCTCCAGGGCGACGGGCACGTGGTGCTGCTGGTGTCCGCCCACCGCCGGGCGCTCGGCTCGGCGGACTGCGGTGTCGGCGTGCACCGCGACGGCGACCCGCCGCCGTGGGGCGCGCACGTCGTCGTCCGCGACCTGGACGCGGCGGTGCTGCTGGTCGAGGCGGTGCCGGCGGCCCGCCGGGTCGCCCGGGACGGGATCGTGCTCGCCCGCGCGTCCGCCTGCGTCGGCGCGGTCGGCGCGTTGGGCACCCGCGGCCCGGAACCCGCCCGCAGCGCGGCGCAGGCGGTCGACGGCGCGGCGGCCCTCGCGTTCGCGGACGGCGTGTGGCGGGCGAAGCGGCTGTCCGCCGGCCGGGCCGCGGCGGTCGCGCCGGCCACCGCGCAACCCTGGCACCTGATGCCGGCGGCCGCCGTGCTGGACCGCCTCGGCTCCGGCCGCGACGGGCTGACCGAGGCCGAGGCCGGCCGCAGGCTGGGCACGTCCACCGGGCGGCAGGCCGTCGGCACGAGCCTGGGCAGCGCGTTCCTGGCCGAGCTGGCCAACCCGCTGACCCCGGTCCTCGCGGGCGGCGCGGCCGTGTCGGCGGCGGTGGGCTCCCCGGTCGACGCGGCCCTGGTCGCCGGGGTGGTGGGCGTCTCCGCGTTGATCGGCAGCGTGCAGCAGGTCGTCACGGACCGGGCGCTGGCCACCCTGCTCGGCCGGTCCGCGGTGCGCGCCACCGTCGTGCGCGACGGCCGCGACCGCGAGGTGACCGCGGACGGGCTGGTGCGCGGCGACGTGGTGCGGCTGACGCCGGGCGACGTGGTGCCCGCGGACTGCCGGCTGCTCGACGGCGACGGCCTCGAAGTGGACGAGTCGTCGGTCACCGGCGAGTCGCTGCCGGTGGCCAAGGACCCCGCGCCGGTGGTGGCCGCGGACGTGGCCGACCGCGCGTCCATGCTCTACGAGGGCACCACGATCGCCGCCGGCGAGGCGCTGGCCGTGGTCGTCGCGACCGGCGACGCCACCGAGGTCGGCCGGGGGATGGCGGCGGCCCGCCGCAACGCGCCCATTACCGGCGTGGAGGCCCGGCTGGCCGAGCTGACCCGCAAGGCCCTGCCCGTCGCGCTCGGCTCGGCGGCGGCCGTCGCCGGCGCGGGGCTGCTGCGGGGCGTGCCGCTGCGGCAGAGCATGGGCGCGGCGGTGAACCTCGCGGTCGCCTCGGTGCCCGAAGGGCTGCCGTTCCTGGTCAACGCGGCCCAACTGGCCGCCGCGCGCCGGTTGGCCGAGCACGGCGCGCTGGTCCGCAACCCGCGCACGATCGAAGCCCTCGGCCGCGTGGACGTGCTGTGCTTCGACAAGACCGGCACGCTGACCGAGGGCAGGCTGACCGTGAGCCGGGTCGACAACGGCCGCCGCGGCGCCGCGCTCGACCGGCTGAACGACGAGCTGCGCCGCGTCCTGGCCGCCGCCGTCCGGGCCACCCCCGCCGCCGACGACCCGGGGGAGCTGGCCCACCAGACCGACCGGGCCGTGCTGGAGGGCGCACGCCGCGCCCGCGTCACCGCGACCACCGGCGCGCGCGGCTGGGCCCCGGCCGAGTCGCTGCCGTTCGAACCGTCGCGCGGCTACCACGCGACCGTCGGCCGGGTGGGCGCGCGGCGGGTGCTGAGCGTGAAGGGCGCGCCGGAGACCGTGCTGCCGCGCTGCGACGTCGACCCGGACCGGCTGCGGCGGCTGGAGCAGCGGGTGCGGCTGCTGGCCGGCCGCGGCCACCGGGTGCTGGCCGTCGCCGAGCGCACCGGGTTCACGGGCGACGCGGTCACCGACGACGACGTAGAGGGCCTGGAGCTGCTCGGTTTCCTCGCGCTGGCCGACCCCCTGCGCGACGGCGCGCCGCCGGCCGCGGCGAAGCTGCGCGAGGCGGGCGTGCGGATCGTGATGCTCACCGGCGACCACCCCGCCACGGGCGAGGCGATCGCCGGCGAGGTCGGCGGCGGCGCGCACCTGACCGTGGTGACGGGCGCGCGGCTCGACGGGCTGGACGACGACGAGCTGGACGCCCTGCTGCCGACCGTGGACGTGATCGCCCGCTGCACGCCCGCCCAGAAGGTGCGGATCATCGAGGGCTACCGGCGGCTGGGCCGGGTGGTCGCGATGACCGGCGACGGCGCGAACGACGCGCCCGCGATCCGGCTCGCCGACGTCGGCATCGCGCTGGGCCGGCGCGGCACGCCCGCCGCCCGCGCCGCCGCCGACCTGGTGGTCACCGACGACCGGCTGGACACGATCATCGCCGCGCTGGTCGAGGGACGGGCCATGTGGGCGTCGGTGCGCGAGGCGCTGGCCATCCTGCTCGGCGGCAACCTCGGCGAGATCGCGTTCAGCGTGCTCGGCTCGGCCCTCACCGGCCGGTCGCCGCTGACCGCCCGGCAGTTGCTGCTGGTGAACCTGCTGACCGACCTCGCGCCGGCCCTCGCCATCGCGTTGAGCAGGCCCGCCCGCGAGTCCGTGCCCGACCTGCTGCGCGAGGGACCGACCTCGTCGCTGGGCAGCGCGTTGACCCGGGACATCACCACCCGAGCGATCACCACCACGGTCGGCGCGACGGCGGCGTGGACGGCGGCCCGCCTCACCGGCCGCGCCCGCCGGGCCGGCACCGTGGCGCTGGCCGCGCTCGTCGGCACGCAGCTCGGCCAGACCCTGCTGACCGGCGGGGCGGACCGCGCGGTGCTGGCCGCGAGCCTCGGCTCGGCCGCCGCGCTCGCCGCCGTGATCCAGACACCCGGCGTCAGCCGGTTCTTCGGCTGCACGCCGCTGGGCCCGGTCGGCTGGGGCATCGCCCTGGCCGCCGCGACCGGGGCGAACGCCCTCGGCCTGCTGCTCGACCCGCTGGTCACTCGACGTGCTGGGTGACCGTGCCGCGCACGAAGTGCCGTTGCGCGACCAGGAACAGCAGCACCATCGGCACGGTCGCAATGGTGCTCGCGGCCAGCACCAGCTCCCACTGCTCCTCGCCGCCCTCGCCGAACCGGTCCAGCACCGCCTTCAACCCGCGCGGCACCGTGTACAGCTCGGGGTCCCGCAGGTAGATCAACGGCTTGACCAGGTCCGTCCACGCGGCCTTCAGCTCGAACACGAACACCACGACCAGGCCCGGCTTCGCCAGCGGCAGCCCCATCGAGATGAACAGCCGCCACGCGCTCGCGCCGTCGACCTTCGCCGCGTCGAACACCTCGCGCGGCAGGCCGAGGAAGAACTGGCGCAGCAGGAAGATGTAGAACGCCGAGCCGAACAGGTTCTGCGCCCACAGGGGGATCTGGGTGGTGGCCAGGCCCAGCGCGTGCCACTCCAGGTACACCGGCACCATCGTCACCGCGCCGGGCAGCATCATCGTCGCCAGCACCACGCCGAACAGCAGGTCCCGGCCGGGGAAGCGGAACATCGCGAAGCCGAACGCCACCAGCGCGCTCGTCAGGGTGGCCGCCGCGGCGGCCGCGAGCCCCACCGCGACGCTGTTGCCGATCCACGTCAGCAGCGGCACCGCCCGCCACACCTCGACGTAGTTGCCCGGCGAGAACGGCCGGGGCAGCAGCGCGTTGTCGAACACGTGCGCGCGGTCCTTCAGCGACGCGCCGACCAGCCACCAGAACGGGTAGCCGAACGCCGCCGTGACGACGAGCAGCCCCGCCCACACCCCGAGGCGCTTCACGACTGCTCACCCTCGTAGTGCACGTACCGGCGCGACAGGCGCACCTGCACCACCGTGATGACCGCGATCACCGCGAACAGGCCCCACGCCAGCGCCGACGCGTACCCCATCCGCAGCGACCCGAACGCCTCCTGGAACAGGTGGATGACGTAGAACAGCGCGGCGTCGCCCTCGGCCGACTGCTTGGCCCGCGCGCCGAAGAACATCGCGTACGCCTCGGTGAACACCTGCAACGACGCGATGGTGTTGACCACGACGGTGAAGTAGACCGTGCCGCTGATCGCCGGCAGCGTCACGTGCCGGAACTGCCGCCACGGGCTCGCGCCGTCCAGCCGCGCGGCCTCGTACCGCTCGACCGGCACCCTGGTCAACGCGGCCAGGTACAGCACCGCCGTGCTGCCGACCGTCCACAGGCTCATGACCACCAGGCCGGGTTTGATCCACACCGGGTCGGTGGTCCAGTTCGGGCCCTGGAAACCGAACCGGCCCAGGACGGCGTTCACCGCGCCGTGCTGCCCGTTGAGCAGCAGCAGGAACATCGCGGCCAACGCCACCGGCGGCGTCATCACCGGCAGGTAGAGGATCGTGCGGAAGAACCCGCCGGCCCGGCCCGTCCGGCGCAGCAGCCCGGCCAGGCCCAGCGCGAGCACGATCTGGGACGGCACGTACAGGGCGGTGAAGAACACCGTGTTCCACAACGCCGTGCCGACCCGCTCGTCGTCCAACGCCTCCCGGTAGTTCTCCAGGCCGATGAACGTCGGAGGCTTGAGCATGTCGTAGTGCGTCATCGACAGCCAGAGGCTGAACAGCATGGGCCCGGCGGTGAACGCCAGGAACCCGACCACCCAGGGCAGCAGGAACAGCCACCCCGCCCGCGACTCGCGCGCGCTCACCGCCACGGCCCTACCTCCCGCCGACCCGCTTCAGCGCCCGTTCCGCCTCCCGCTGCGCCTGCGCCATCGCCTCCTCCGGTCCCTGCCGACCGACCAGCACCCGGTTCACCGCCCCCTCCCACGCCCGCACCAGCTCGCTCGCGGCCGGGCTCGGCGGCAGCGAGAAGGCCTTGTCCTGCAACGACAGCACCACCGGCACGCCACGGGCCAGGACCGGGTTGCCCCTGGGGTCGAACACCTCGCGGAAGATGCGCTCGTCGGCCTCCCGGTCGGCGGTGAACGTGCCGCCGTAGGGGCGTCCGGCCTTGGCCAGCGCGTCCCGGCGCGCCGTCGCCGCCGTCACCCACGTCGCGGTGTCGGTCATCGTGACCAGGAAGCGGCAGGCCAGATCCGGGTGCCGCGCGCCCTTCGGGATCGCCCACGCCTGCCCGCCGGACTCGGTCAGCGCCCGGCCCTCGCGGTCGGTGAACGGCGCGATCGTCACGTCGACGTCGGGGGAGTTGGTCGCCAGCGTGTTGAGGTACCAGGAGTCCATGGGCATGGCCGCGAGCTGCCCGGTCACGTACTGGTTGTTCGCGCCGAACTGGTCGAAGGTGTCCCGGAACGCCTTGAACGACGCCCACCCGCCCTGCCGGGCCACCAGGTCGGTGGTGACGCGGACCGCCTCGACCACGCGCGGGTCGTCGAGCCGGGTGTCCGGACCGACCAGCTCCGCGCCGTTCGCCTTGGCCCACAGCGGCAGGAACTCCGGCACCTTCGGGTCGAAGCCGATGCGCTCCACCCGGCCGCCCGCCACCCGCGCCAGCCGGTCGGCCAGGCCGCCCAACCCGCCCCAGTCGGCCGTGGACAGCGACGCCGGGTCCAGGCCCGCCGCGCGCACGACCGGGTTGTTGACGATCAGGGCCCGGACGCTGGAGAACTCCGGCAACCCGAAGACCTCGCCCTGGTAGGTCACCTGGCGCAGCGCCGCCTCCCGGAACCGGCCGAGGTCCACGCCGTGCTCGCGCACGCACCCGTCCAGGGACTGCACCGCGCCGCGCGCCGCGTACCCGCCGAGCTTGCGGCGGTCGGCGTAGACGAGGTCCGGCGGGTCGCCCGCGGCGACCGAGGACAGGAACTGCTGCTCGTCGAACGCGCCCTCGCCGATCCGCAGGTCGACGTCGGGGTTGGCCGCGCGGAACACCGCCACGCGGGCGGTCGCGTGCTCGTCCGGCAGGCCGAACCCCATGGTGACCAGGGCGTCGGGGGACCGGGAGCCGAGGCCGCCGCAGCCACCCGCCACCAGGAGCAACGTGACCAGGAGCCACCGCATGCCGCCTCCCCCCGCCCGGACGCCGCGCACGAGATCGGTCCGCCCAGGTCGCCGGCGACGTCACCGGGTCGGTTCCCGCTCGGGCGTCCCGTCACACCGCGGTCGCCCGATTGGGGCAAGGCGTGCCGCACCCAGGGCCGGACCGACCGGCGCGTTGCACCAGAATCGGGCCGTCACACCGACCTGACCGGGGAGGCGACCCAGCCATGAACTCCAGCGCACCACCCGTCGGCCGTTGGGTGCACACGTGGGTGTCCGCGCCGCAGCGGGCGGCCCCCGACGACCTGCCGCCCGCGCCGTTCACCGGGCCCGGCGGGGTGCTGGTCGACGCCACCCTGCGCCAGACCGCGCGCGTGTCGATCGGCGGGGACCGGCTGCGGTTGAGGTTCTCCAACGCGTTCGGCGGCGCGGTGCTGCCCATCACCGCCGTGTCCGTGGCGCTGCCGGCCGGGGGACGCGCCGGGGTCGGCGCGGTGGTGCCCGGTTCGAGCCGTCCCGTCACGTTCCGCGGGAGGAGGGGCGTGGTGGTGCCGGTCGGCGCGCAGGTCGTGTCCGACCCGCTGGACTTCGCCGTCGGACCGGAGGCGAACCTGACCGTGACGGTGCACCTCGCGGACGGGCAGGCGTCCGACCTCGTCACCTCGCACCCCGGCTCGCGGACGACGTCGTACCTGGCCGCGGGCGACCACGTGGAGGCCGACGACCTGCCCGGCGCGTCGACCACCGACCACTGGTACTTCCTGAGCGGCATCGAGGTGTGGTCGGAGCGCCCCGCCGCGGCGGTGGTGACGCTGGGCGACTCGTTGACCGACGGCCGGGGCTCCACCACCAACGGCAACGACCGGTGGCCCGACCGCCTGTCGGCGCGGCTGCGGTCCGACCCGGCCACCGCCGACGTCGCCGTGCTCAACCAGGGCACGGGCGGGAACCGCGTGCTCAGCGACGGGATCGGGCAGGCCGCGCTGGCCCGGCTGGACCGGGACGTGCTGGCCCAGACCGGCGTGGCGTGGCTCGTGGTGTTCGAGGGGATCAACGACCTGTGCACCACCGAGGCGACGCCGGAGGCCCAGGAGCAGCTCGTCGAAGACCTCTGCGCGGCCTACGAGCAGATCGTGGTGCGCGCCCACGCGCACGGCATCAAGGTGTACGGGGCGACGTTGGCCCCGTTGGGCGGCAACGAGGCGTACGACGACCCGGACGGCCTCCGCGACGCCTCCCGGCGAGCGGTCAACGAGTGGATCCGCGGTGGTGGCGCGTTCGACGCGGTCCTGGACTTCGACGCGGCGGTGCGCGACCCGGAGGAGCCGCGACGCCTCCTCGCCGCCTACGACGAGGGCGATCACCTGCACCTCGGCCCGGCGGGCTACCAGGCGCTCGCGGACGCCGTGCCGCTGGGGCTGTTCGCCCGGTGACGCGCGCCGGTGGCGCCCTGCGCCGACCGGCTCGCCGTGTCCACCTGGGACGCGGAGCGGCCGGTGCGCGGGAAGCGTTGTCACGCAAAAGTTTCGTAGCCCGACCCGGAGCGGAACGTCGAGAGTGGACGAGCGGTTTTCCTTGCCCGCGAACAGCGCGGCCACCTAGGTTGGGGGTGTCACCGATCACCGACCGGGAGGAACCACGCCATGGCGGGCGCGTCACCACCGGATGCACTCGAGGACCGGATGCCGGTCGCGCCGCTGCCGGACGGCGTGCACCCCGCGTGGTTGCCCTCCGCCGCCCTGCGCGCGGTCGGCTCGCGCCGCGTCCGGGTCGTCGGTGACGGGCCGGTCGTGGCCACCGTGCGCGGCGAGGTGGCGGCGGCGGTCGCGGAGCACGGCGGCGCACTGGTCGACGACGGTCCGGTGGACCTGGAGCTGGTGTGCGCGCCGGACGGCGGTGAGCCCGACCCCGAGGCGTTCGTCGTGGGCCGGAGCGGGACGACGACGCTGGTCCGCGCCATCGACGGGGTCGGCCTGCTCTACGGCTTCCACCACGTGGTGCGGCAGGGCGAGTCGGCGTTCCGGGGTGAGGCGGCGCCGGAACGGCACGCGCCCCGCCAGCCCGTCCGCATGCTCGACCACTGGGACAACATCGACGTGCACCCGGTGATGGGGCAGGTCGAACGCGGGTACGCCGGCGGGTCGATCTTCTACGACGACGGCGTGGTGCGGGCGGACCTCTCGCGGGCCCGCGCCTACGCGCGGCTGCTCGGCTCGATCGGCGTGAACCGGGTCGGGCTCAACAACGTCAACGTGCACCGCACCGAGGCCCGGTTGCTCACCGACCTGCTGCCGGAGGCGGTGCGGCTGGCCGAGGTGTTCCGCCCGCACGGGATCCGGGTGCACCTGTCGGTGAGCTTCGCCGCGCCCATGACGCTCGGCGGCCTGCCCACCGCCGACCCCCTCGACCCGGCGGTGCGGGACTGGTGGGCCCGCACGACGGCCGAGGTGTACGCGGCGATCCCGGACTTCGGCGGGTACGTCGTCAAGGCCGACTCCGAGGGCCAGCCGGGGCCGTTCGCCTACGGCCGCGACCACGCCGACGGGGCGAACCTGCTGGCCCGCGCCCTCGCCCCGTTCGGCGGCACGGTGTTCTGGCGGGCGTTCGTCTACAACCACCGCCAGGACTGGCGCGACCGCACCACCGACCGCGCCCGCGCCGCGTACGACCACTTCGCCCCGCTGGACGGCGCGTTCGACCCGAACGTGGTGCTCCAGGTGAAGGCCGGCCCGATGGACTTCCAGCCGCGCGAGCCGGTGTCCCCGGTGGTCGCGGCCATGCCCCGCACCTCGCTCGCGGTGGAGGTGCAGGTGACCCAGGAGTACACGGGCCACCAGAAGCACGTGTGCTACCTCGTCCCGCTGTGGCGCGAGATGCTCCTCTTCCGGCCGTGGGGCGAGGGCGGGGCGACCGTGGCCGACGTCGCCGCGGGCCGGACGGGCGCGCCGGCGGGCGGTGTGGTGGCGGTGTCGAACGTCGGCGACGACCCGTTCTGGACGGGGCACCCGTTGGCGCAGGCCAACCTGTACGGGTTCGGCCGGCTGGCCTGGGACGACCGGCTCACGCCGGAGGCGGTGCTGGACGAGTGGATCGGCCTGACCTTCGGCGAGGCCGCGGACGTCCGGGAAGCGCTGCACGACATCATGGACGGCTCGTGGCCGACCTACGAGCGGTACACCGCCCCGCTGGGCGTCGGCTTCATGGTGAACCCGGGCGACCACTACGGGCCGGGCATCGACGGCTACGAGTACTCGTCCTGGGGCACCTACCACTTCGCCGACCGCGACGGCCTGGGCGTGGACCGGACGCGGGCCACGGGCACCGGGTTCACCGGCCAGTACCCCGCGTCGTGGCGGGACGTCTACGAGTCGACCTCGACGTGCCCGGACGAGCTGCTGCTGTTCTTCCACCACGTGCCGTACGGGCACGTGCTGCGGTCGGGGAAGACGGTCGTGCAGCACATCTACGACACGCATTTCGAGGGGCGGGAGGAGGTGGTCCGGATGGCCGGGAGGTGGGCCCGGTTGGAGGGACGCGTGCCGGGGGAGGTGTTCGAGCGGGTGACGGCGTTGCTGCGGGAGCAGTTGCGCAGTGCGACGGAGTGGCGTGACCAGGTGAACACGTACTTCTGGCGCAAGTCGGGCGTGCCGGACGCGCACGGCCGTACGATCTACTGACCCCCGTTGAACGGGTGGTCGGTGTCGCGGACCCCGTCTCTCGCCGATCACTCGGTGGCCGGGTGGAACGTGCCGCACCGGACCGTCAGCAGGGCGTGACCCGGGCGGGCTGGAACTCCCCGAGGGCAATGCGGATCTCGTCGTCCCGCCGCCGCAGGGGAAGGTGCCTTGACCTTCGACCCGGTTCGGTCCGGCCGGGTAAGGCTCACGGGGCAGCACGCAGCACGGTGTGGCGGGTCTGTTGTGAGTGCTGGCCGCGGGTCGGGCGTGGGTCGGTTGGCGGGAGTCGTGCGGTCGGTGCCGCCACTTTCGGGTGGTGTGGTGAGGTGGCGCTTCCGTCGCGTTGGGCCGGGTGGTCTAGTGGTCCTGCGGGTTGTCGGGGGCCCGCACGCGATCGGGGAGGGTCGCACGATGAGGTTGGCGGACAAGCGTCGGTTCCGCCGGGATCCGCTCGCGTACCTGGAAGACCTGCACCGCCACAGCGTGGACGGGGTGATCCGGCTGCCCTGGGGTGGGCGGTGCGTGGGCGACGTGGAGCTGGCCAACGCCTTGTTGCGCGGTCGGGAGTTCAACGCGGGGCGGTCCGGGTTCTTCGGTGGGTTGTTGCCGACCCGTGAGGCGCAGGTCCGGGTGGGACACGCGGTGCGGGACGTGGTGCGGGCGGGGCTGCCCGCGTACCGGGAGGCGCTGGCGGTCGCCGTGGGTGGGCTGCCGGGGACGAGCCGGTGGCCGGACGCGGCCGGTGATCTCGTGTACCGGTGCCTGGTGGACGTGTTGCTGCACCCGCGGACGCCGGAGGACGTCAGGGGGCTGTTGGACCGCGCGGCGCGCGGTGATGTCGTGTTCCACTCGCCGCACCGGTGGCGGCGGGTCGGGGCGGAGGTCGTGCGGGCCAGGTTGGTCGCGGCGGTGGCCGGCGAGGTCCGGCGGCGGCGGGGGTGGGACGGCGGGGCGCGCGACGTGCTGGACGCCGTGGCCGGAGCGTGCCCGGGCGGTGTGGCGGACCGGGCGGTCGCCGAGCTGCACCTGATGCTGGTGCGGGCGGTCGTGGTGCCGGTCGCCACGATGCTGGCGTGGTCCGTGCTGCTCGCCTGCCTGCGCCACCCGCCGGGCACGCCGCTGCCCTGGCCGGTCGACTGGGTGGTGCGCGAGGCGCAGCGGCACCGGCCGGTGGTGTGGATGGTCGGCCGCGCCGCGCCGCACCCGACCGAGTTCGCCGGCGCGCCGTGCGACGCCGGTGAGCTGATCTCGGTCAGCCCGTACCTGCTGCACCACGACCCGGACCGGTGGGACGACCCCGACGAGTTCCGGCCCGAGCGCTGGGCGGAGCCGGGGCGGCGCGGCACCTATATCCCGTTCGGGGCGGGCCCCTTCACGTGCGCGGGCGCGTCGGTGGCGCACGAACTGCTCACCGAGGCGCTGGGCGCGCTCACCCGCGACGCCACCCTCGCGGTCATCGGGGGCGACCTGCGCCCGGCGATGGTCGAGGGCGCGGTGCCCCGTCCTTTCACGCTCCACCGCACGCCCGTGCGGCAGGCAGCCCGAACGGAAGGGGGTGAACGACGATGACCGCCATGGTGCGACGCATCTTCGACAGCAAGCCGGCCCGCCGTTGGTACTGGTACTGACCGGCCACGGCGTGGGCCGGCCCGGGCGCGCCACCGGCCCACGCCGTGTGTCCTACGTTGGCGTCGCGTGTGTCCTACGTTCGGAACACCCGAGTTCAACGTTCAGGACGTCGCCAGGCGGACGACGCGGACGGCGGTGGCGGGCAGGGGCAGGTCGTCGCCGGCCACCAGGACCTCGCCGGTGAGCAGGTCCGTGCCGTCGAACGGCGTCCGCACGGTCCGCGCCTCGCCGTGGTTCAGCACGAACGCGTACCGCGTGCCGTCCGGCGTGACGCGTTCGGCGACCTCGACGTCCGGCACGTCGCCCAACGGCCCCACGAGGTCGTGCCCGGCCAGCGCCCGGCCGACGACGGCGGCCACGCCGGCGTCGTCCAGCAGGGTCGCGACGTACCACGCGTGCCCCCGTCCCTGACTCGACCGGGTGACCGCCGCCGTCCCGGCGTAGAAGTCCGCGCCGTAGGTGCCGACCACCTCCGCGCCCTCCGGCACGACCACCTCGAACACGTGCCGCGCCTGGTGCTCCACCCCGAACAGCGTCACGGGGTTCACCACGTCCGGCTGCTGGGCGTCCGTCTCCTCCACCCGCACCCCGAGCAGCGACGCGAACGGGCCGGGGACGTCGGTCGGGAACGCGTTGTCGTCCTCGTCCACCCGCCCGGACAACGCCGTCGTCACGAACGTCCCGCCGCGCTCCACGAACGCCGTCACGCGGTCCGCCAGGTCGCCCTTGACCATGTGCAGCAACGGCGCGACCACCACGTCGTACCCGGACAGGTCGGCCGTCACCGGCACGACGTCCAGCGGCGCGTTGGCCTGCCACAGCGCCCGGTGGTAGGCGGTGAGCACCTCCAGGTAGCGCACGTTGCGGTTCGGCCCGTCCGACATCTCGACGGCCCACCAGCTGTCCCAGTCGACCAGCAGCGCGGCCCGCGCGGGCGTGCGGCCGCCGAGCAGGGCGTCGCCGACCCGGGCGAACTCGTCGCCCAGCTCGGCGACCTCGCGGAACATGCGGGTGTCCGTGCGGCCCGCGTGGTCGAGCACCGCGCCGTGGTACTTCTCGCACGCGCCGCGCGACTGCCGCAGCTGGAAGTACAGCACCGCGTCCGCGCCGTGCGCGACGGACTGCCACGACCACAGCCGCAGCACGCCCGGCCGCTTCACCGGGTTGACGTCGCGCGAGGCCGTGACCGACGGCGTCTGCTCCATGACCCAGAACGGCGCGCCGTCGCGCAGCCCGCGCATCAGCCGGTGCGCCAACGCCATCCGCGCCGCCGTCCGCGACGACGAGCGGTCCTCCGGCGGGTAGTTGTCCCACGACGCGAAGTCCAGGTGCGGCGCCCACCGGTGGTAGTCGATCGGCTGGTACAGGCCCATCATGTTCGTCGTCACGGGCGTGTGCGGCGAGTGCGCCCGGATGGCCGCCTTCTCCGCCACGAACCCGCCCAGCAACGCGTCCGACATGAACCGCCTGTAGTCCAACGTGATGCCCTGGAACGCGGTGTGGTCGGGCCCGCGCCAGTGCTCGGACAACGCGTTCGGCGGCTGGATCTCCGCCCAGTCGGTGAACGTGTGCGACCAGAACGTGGTGTTCCACGCGTCGTTGAGCCGGTCGAGCGAGCCGTAGCGCTCCCGCAGCCACCCGCGGAACGCCTCGCCGCACGCCGGGCACCAGCACGCGCCGCCGTACTCGTTGCCCACGTGCCACGCCACGACCGCCGGGTGGTCGCCGTACCGCTCGGCCAGCCGGCCCGCCAGCCCGACCGACAGCCGGCGGAAGTCGGGCGACGACGGGCACGCGTTGTGCCGCTGCCCGTACACGTGCCGCCGACCCTCGAAGTCGACCCGGCACGCCTCCGGGTACCGGCGCGCCAGCCACGGCGGCATCGCGCCGCTCGGCGTGGCCAGCACGATCCGCATCCCCTCGGTCGCGGCCCGCGCCACGATCGCGTCCAACGTCGAGAAGTCGTACCGGTCCTCGGCGGGTTGCAGGTGCGCCCACGCGAACACGCCCAGCGTGACCGTGTTGACCCGGGCGAGCGCGAACGCGGCGTAGTCGGCGTCCCAGACCTCGCGGGGCCACTGCTCGGGGTTGTAGTCGCCGCCGTACCAGATCTGCGGGGTCACGCGGTGAACCTCTCGGTGGCGTCGCGCAGCACCGGCTCGGCGTTGCGCAGGAGCAGCAGGGTGAACGGGGACGCGAGCAGCGCGAGCACCCAGTCGGAGGTGAGCACGACGAGCCCGCCGGCGGCGATGAGCAGCGACAACGCGCCGAGCGCGCTCGCCGGCCGAGCGGCCAGGTAGTAGGACGCCAAGCGCGCGGTGTCGCGCGTGCGCAACGACAGGGTGGACGACAGCACGAGCGCCTGGGTCGACCACACCAGCACCGCCACCGCGACCACCACCAGGACCAGCCCGTACCCGGCGGGCACGCCGGCCAGGTCCAGGTTGGCCAGGGTGAAGCCGATGACGGTCAGCACCGCGAGCGCGGGCAGCCACCAGCGCAACACGTCGAGCCAGTTGAGCCGGTAGCCGCGCCGGAAGTGCCGGGCGGGGGAGAGGTCGCGGTCGCCCAGGAACACGCGCCAGGCGTAGACGGCGGCCGACAGCGCCGGGCCCACGGGCGCGATGCACAGCCCGATCAGCGGCGCGTTGCCGGCGCTGCGGTCCAGGAACAGCAGGGCGAGGAATCCCGGCGCGGTGGTCAGCAGCAGCATGACCTCGATGACCAGGAACCAGTACACGACGGACGCGATGCGCGACAGGATGCCCGCGCCGATCTCGGCGGCGGGGTCGGCCCGTCGTTCGGCGGCCACGGTCACGGCCTCTCGTGCGGCGCGACGAGCCGGTCGTCGGACGCGCCCAGCAGCCGGCGGTCGTCCAGCCCCTCGTGCACCTCGGCGTGGACGGGGACGACCTCGACGAACGTGACCTCGTGCCGCGCCAGCGCCAGGTCAAGCTCG
This sequence comes from Actinosynnema sp. NPDC059335, assembly GCF_042752395.1. Lineage (NCBI taxonomy): Bacteria > Bacillati > Actinomycetota > Actinomycetes > Pseudonocardiales > Pseudonocardiaceae > Actinosynnema > Actinosynnema sp. NPDC059335. The sequence goes on from NZ_JBHYXZ010000072.1 coordinate 40,713, forward strand.
ACCCGTCCGCCCACGACCGGGGCCGACCGGTGCTCGACGGCGGGCCGGGCGCAGTCGCGCAGCAGGTCGAGCGTGCGCGGGTCGGGGGAGCGGGGCCGGCCGAGTTCGCGCCACGCGCCGAACGCGTTGCCGTCGTGCTCGTTCACCCGCTCCCGGCGGACGAACGCCCGGGGACCGGCCACCGGCACCGACAGCCGCACCTCGTGCCGCTCGGGCGCGTCCGGCGCGTCGGTGCCGCCGACCGGCTGCCAGGCCAGCGCGGTGATCCGGCCGTCGGGGGCGGAGCACACCAGGTGGTCCTCGCCGCGCGCCAGCACCCGCCGGCCCATCCGCGCCATGAACGCGTAGAGGTGGTAGGTCGGCTTGCGCACCTGCCGGTGCGTGAGCAGGCCGAACCCGCCGTGGAACAGCGAGGTCGGCACGTTCTCCTCCTCGAAGACGTCGCAGAACGTCCAGTAGGAGTACGAGTCGACCAGCTCCGTGCCGCCGGTCAGCACGGGGGCCAGGTAGGCGGCGTGGTAGGCCGTGTCGTGGATCGGGTTGTCCGGCCGGTAGGAGCTGTTGTACTCGGTGATGTGCACCGGCAACCCGGCCAGGGCGGTGCCCGCGAGGTGCGCGCGGGGCGCGTCGAACTGGTCCAGCAGCCGCTGCGGCGCGGAGAGCGTCTGGTAGGTGCCGAACGGCACGTGCTGCGCCGGGCCGGACGAGTAGGCGTGCCGGCTGACGAAGTCGATCGGCACGTCGTGGCGGGTGACGAACTCGGCGAACGGGGCCCACCACTCGTCCGAGCCGGGCGAGATCGCCGGACCGCCCACCTGGAGCCCGGCGTCCACGTCCTTCACGGTGCGCGCGGTGACCTCGTAGAGCCGGAAGTACGCCTCCTGGTCGGCGTCCTTCCAGAAGTTGACCAGGTTCGGCTCGTTCCACACCTCGATCGGCCAGGTGCGCACCTCGTCGAGGCCGTAGCGGTCGACCAGGTGGCGGACGACGGCGCGGACCAGCGCGGCCCACTCGTCCCAGTCCTTCGGCGGGGTGATGTTGCCCTTCCACCAGAACACGGTGTCGTCGCCCGAGGCGAGCGCGGTGGGCATGAACCCCAGCTCCACGAACGGCCGGACGCCCAGCTCCAGGAACCGGTCGAACACCTGGTCCAGGTACGTGAAGGAGTAGCGCGTCACGCCGTCGGCGGACCTGCGGTGCACGCCCATGTCGTCGGACAGCAGCCCGTGGCCGCGGATGTGCCGGAAGCCGATCTCGCGCTGCACCAGCGCCAGGGACTCCTGGTAGTCCGCGCGCAGCGCGAGGTTGAGCCGCCCGGTGCCCACGCAGTGGCGCCACGACTCGGACAGGCGGCCGATCGGCTCGCCGGGAACGACAACGCGGTGCAAAACCCCTCCAGGACACTCTCGCCGGGCCGACCACCGTCGCCGGGGCCGACCACCGTCGCCAGCTCGCGTCGGGCGGCGCCGCGCCCCATAAACCCGGCGGCGCACCATGACTAACCGCGCCGAACGCGGGCGCCGCCGCCACCCCCGCCCCCGCC
>NZ_JBHYXZ010000073.1:0-41542 GCF_042752395.1 Actinosynnema sp. NPDC059335
CGCTGGAACCGCCCCCTTGACACGTGCGGTAGCCCTCGTGGAGGTCGGCGGGATGACACGAAACCCGACCAACGACGCAACCGCACCGAACCACCGAACCCCGTCATCCTGCTGATCTGCCCGTCCGGCGAGGACGCTTTCGCCCTTCTCCCTCATCCTGAACGTTCAACTCGGGGTACCTGAAGTAGGACACGCACGACGCGAACGTAGGACACACCCGACGCGAACGTAGGACACGCACGACCTGAACGTAGGACTCACGCGACGCGAACGTAGGACTCACGCGGGTGTGGAGGGACGGCTCTCGGGTCAGACGGGGAGGACCGAGCCCGCGAAGGTCTCCTTGATGTAGTCCTTGACCTGCTGCGACTGCAGCAGCGCGAGCAGGTCCTTGATCCGCTGGTCGTCCTTCAGCTCGGCCCGCGTGACGAGCCCGTTCGCGTTCGGGTTGCCCTCGGCCTTCTCCAGCACCAACGCGTCGGACGCGGGCTTGAGGCCGGCGTCGATGGCGTAGTTGCCGTTGACCACGGACGCGTCCGTGTCGTCCAGCGACCGGGGCAGCTGCGCGGCCTCCAGCTCGACGAACTCCAGCCCGCGCGGGTTGTCCTCGACGTCCCGGATGGTCGCCGTCTTCTCCGCGCCCGCCTTGATCTTGATCAGCCCGTTGTCCTGGAGCAGCTTCAGCCCGCGCGCCTCGTTCGTCGCGTCGTTCGCCACCGCCACCTTCGCGCCGTTCGGCAGGTCGGCCAGCGACTTGTGCTTCTTCGAGTACACGCCGAGCGGCTCGAGGTGCACCGGCCCGATCCACTCCAGCGACGCGCCGCTCTCCGCCTTGAACGTGTCCAGGTACGGCACGGTCTGGAAGTAGTTCGCGTCCAGCGACCCGTCCACCAGCGCCGTGTTCGGCTGCACGTAGTCGGTGAACTCGACGACCTCGATCTTCAGGCCCTTCGACTCGGCCAGGTTCTCCGCGACGTACCGCAGCACCTGGGCGTGCGGCACGGGGCTCACGCCGACCTTCAGCGCCGCGTTCGGGTCCGAGGCGGCGCCGGTGTCGCCACTACCGCAGCCCACTGCGGTCAGCAGCACGGCCAGCAGGGCAGCACGAATACGCATTTCATTCCTTATGGGTCAGCAAAACGGGTGAGCAAACCAACCGAAAAACAAGAAACTCAGACGGACGCCGTCCGCCGCCGGTCCACCCCACGCGCCACGCGGTTGGTCAGGAACTGGATCGCGGTCGCGATGACCGCCAGCACGACCACCGTGCTCCACAGGTAGCGGTCGTTGAACCGCTGGTACCCCATGCGCACGGCGAGGTCGCCGAGCCCGCCCCCGCCGACCACCCCGGCCATCGCCGAGTACCCCAGCAGCGCGATCGCGGTCACGCCGACGGCGTTGACCAGCGCGGGCAACGACTCGCGGAGCAGCACGCTGCGCACGATCCGCAGCGTGGACGACCCGGTCGTGACGGCGGCCTCGACCACCGCCACGTGCACCTCGGCCAGCACGTTCTGGACCAGCCTGCCGACGAACGGGATCGCGCCGACGGCCAGCGGCACGATGGCCGCCGTGGGTCCGATGGTGCTGCCGAGCAGCAGCCTGGTCAGCGAGGTGAGCACCACCAGCAGGACCAGGAACGGCATGGAGCGGCCCAGGTCCACGACGAACCCGAGCACTTTGTGGAGCACCGGCCGGGGCTTCAGCCCACCGGGAGCGGTGAGCTGGAGCCAGATGCCGACCGGCGCGCCGAGCAGAACAGCGATCAGGGTGGAGACGACCACCATGTACAACGTCTCGCCGGTGGCGACCAGCACGTCGTCGAACACGGTGGACCAGGGTGTTGCAGACCTCACGCAGCTACTCCCTGCGGACCCGACAGGGTCCGGCGCACGGAGCCGCCCGCTTCCGAGATCCACTCCAGCGCCGAGTCCGCGCGCTCGCCCTTCAGGCCGACGCGGAACCGCGCCACCGGCGTCTCGCCGAGCCGGGTGAGGCCGCCGCCGAGCAGGTTCAGCTCGACGCCGAACCGGCCGGTGGCCTCGGGCAGCAACGCGCCGACCGCGGCGAACCCGACCAGCACGACGTCCGCGACCCGGTCGAACGCGCCCTCCTGCGCCGGGTTCTGGTCCACGGCGGGCAGCAGCGACGCGGCCGTGCGGCTCGTCGCGTCCGACACCAGGTCGAGCACCTTGCCGTGCTCCACCACGCGGCCGTCCTCCAGCACCGCGACGTCGTCGCAGATCCGCCGGACCACGCCCATGTCGTGCGTCACCACGAGCACCGTCACGCCCAGCTCGGCCCGCGCCCGGTCCAGCACGGTGAGCACCGAGCCGGTGGTGTCGGGGTCCAGGGCGGACGTCGGCTCGTCGGCCAGCAGCACCGACGGCGACGCGGCGAGCGCCCGCGCGACCGCGATCCGCTGCCGCTGGCCGCCGGAGAGCTGGTCGGGGTACGAGCCGGCCTTGTCGGTCAGGCCGACCAGGTCCAGCAGCTCGGCCACGCGGGTGCGGCGCTGCGGGCCGGCCACGCCCGCGGCCTCCAGCGGCAGCGCGACGTTGCCCGCCGCGGTGCGCTGGCGCAGCAGCGAATCCCCTTGCGGCACCACGCCGATCTGCCGCCGGGCGGCGCGCAGGGCGGTGCCGTCGAGGGACACGAGGTCGGTGCCGTCGACCCGGATCGCGCCGCTGTCGGGGCGCTCCAGGAGCGCGACGCAGCGGGCCAGCGTCGACTTGCCCGCGCCGCTGGGTCCGACGACGCCGAGGACGGTGCCCGCGGCGACGTCCAGGTTCACGCCGTCCAGCGCGCGAACCTGGCCGGTACTCCCGGGGAAGGTCTTGGTGAGGTTCTCGACAGTGATCACGTTTTCGCTCCACGACTGCATGCGGCGGCGCACGGCTCGGGGCGTGCGCGACCGGCGGCTCAGCTCAGAAGGTGTCCTGAAGAAGGACGCGAGGATTCGAAGGCGCCTAGGTGCTCAGCGGCAGCTGCGACAGCCCGAGGACGTGCGGCGGCCGTGGTCGACGACCCGACGTCGGGTGAGCATTCGCATCCTGGGCACGTGATCCTCCATCGATCCTGGCTGAAGCACCTGCCCCCATGGGGGGGTGGTTGCTGCGGCGTCGTGGAGCCAGGTCTCTCGGCCGCTCGGGATGGCACCACGAGTAGACCCGACGAGGACCGGCTGACGCAAGCCCGAAACAGGATCGTCCGGCAAATCACACTTTCGGCCGAAAGATCATCGACTAGCTATGGGACGCGGCTTCGGCTATCCGGATGAAGTCGCTGACGTCCAATTGTTCGCCGCGCACCGCCGGGTCCACCCCGGCGGCGACGAGCAGCCGCTCCGCCTCGGCCGCCGAACCGGCCCACCCGGACAGCGCGCCGCGCAGCATCTTGCGCCGCTGGGCGAAGGCCGCGTCCACCAACGCGAACAGCCGCTTCGGGTCCACGGCGGACCGCGGCGCGCGGCGGTCGAACGCGACCAGCGCCGAGTCCACGTTGGGCACGGGCCAGAAGACCGAGCGCGGCACCGCGCCCGCGCGGCGGGCGTCGGCGTACCAGGCGAGCTTCACGCTGGGCACGCCGTAGACCTTGCTGCCCGGCGGGGCGGCCATCCGGTCGGCCACCTCCGACTGCACCATCACCAGGCCGGTGCGCAGCGACGGCAGCACGGCCAGCAGGTGCAGCACCACGGGCACGGCCACGTTGTAGGGCAGGTTCGCCACCAGGGCCGTCGGCTCCACCGGCAACCGGTCCGCGGTGACCCGCATCGCGTCCTCGTGCACCACCGACAGCCGGTCGGCCAGGCCGGGGGCGCGTTCCGCGACGGTCACCGGCAGCCGCTCCGCCAGCACCCCGTCGATCTCCACGGCCACCAGCGCGCGGCAGGAGGGCAGCAGCGCCAGCGTCAGCGAGCCGAGGCCGGGCCCGACCTCCAGCACCACGTCGTCGGGGCGCAGGTCGGCCGCCGCCACGATGCGCCGCACCGTGTTCGGGTCGTGCACGAAGTTCTGCCCCAGCTTCTTGGTGGGGCGCACGTCCAGCTCGGCGGCCAGCCGACGGACGTCGGCCGGGCCGAGGAGGTGGCTCCCCGGCCCGGCCGACGTCGGGTCCTCAGTCACCCGTGCATTCTTACGGCAGGCCCAGCTTCTGCTGGCAGTGGGGCCACGCCGAGTAGCCGCCGCGCGCGTCGCGCAGCTTGGTGGCCACCGCGATCTGCTGCTCGCGGGTCGCCTGGTGCGGGTACGCGGCGTACTGGCTGCCGCCGTAGGCGTCCCAGGTGCCCTTGTTGAACTGCAGGCCGCCGTAGTAGCCGTTGCCGGTGTTGATGGCCCAGTTGCCGGTCGCCTCGCAGTAGGCCAGCCGGTCCCAGATCTCGCCGTCGGGCGGGAGCTTGGTGCCGACCTTGACCTTCTTCGGCTTCGGCTCCTTGGTGACCTTCGCGCCCAGCTTCTCGCGGCCGACCTCGGCCCCGTTCTTCACCGTGACGCGGTAGGTGACGATCTGCTCGCCGGCCTCGCCCGGGTCCAGGACCTCCTTCTGGCCCTTCATCAACGTGTCGTCCTTGACCTCCTCGACGGGCGGCTGGATGGCCTCCGTCGCGTTGATCACGGACACGCCGGTGCGGGTGATGTGCACCTCGGCGCCGTTGGTGATGCGCAGGTCCGCGGCGGTCTCGAGCCTGTCCTCGGGGCCGAGGGTCAGGTTCTCGGCCTTCATCAGCTCGTCCACGGTCACGGCCGTCGTGCGCAGCTGCCGGGGCTCGTTGCCGCCGTCGTAGAGCGTGATCGTCTTGAGGCTCTTGACCTCGAGCGAGAGGCCGTCGAGGGGGACGTCCATGTTGCGGTCGTGGGAGAGCCACGCGCCCTCGTCCTCGATCCGCAGCTGCTCCAGCGCCTCGTCCACGGTCACGGACCGGACCCAGCCCTCGCGCTGCTCGCCGTCGACCGTCGCCTTCACCAGGCGGCCGCGGTCCAGCGAGATCTTCCCGCCGTCGCCGACCTTCGCCTGGGGGGACGGGGAGAGCGCGTCGTGCTCGCCGATCGTGATGCCCTCGTCGGCCAGGATCTCGCCGACGGTGGACTCGTAGGTGCGGACGGTCTTGGCCTCGCCGTCGATGTCGACCGTGACGGACTTGTCCATCGCGATCGCGGTGGCGCCGCCGCCGGAGATGGTCACCAGCACGGTGGCGACCGCGGCCTTCAGGAAGCGCCGCTTCCACTTCCCGGCGGCCTCGACCAGGGCGGCCGGCGGGGCGCTCGGCCGCTCGGCGGCCAGACCGCCCGCGACCCGGTCCTGGGAGACCTCGTCGGGGAGGATGATCGGGGGGAGGAGCGTGGTCTCGGCGTTGATGAGCCGGATCAGCTCGTCGACGTCGACGTTCGCGTTCGCCAGCAGCTCGTCGGCGTCCGGCCCGAGCACTTCGAGGACGTCGTCCGGGGTGATGGTGAACACCGCGGTGTCCCACTCGGACGGCGGCCCCGGTCTGTCCAGGACGCCGACCCCGGTCACGGGTGTCGGCTGCACGGGGGTGAACCAGTCGGTGTCCTCGTTGAACGAGTTCACGGGTTGCCATACCTCCTGAAGGCGCGAAGTCCGGCCGCACGCACGGTCGTGTCGGTGGTCAGCTGGTGATCTCCGGCATCTCCTGCGCTCGTCGGCTTCTCGCTTCTGGTGTCAACGTGACCCGCCCCGACTGCGGGTGCGCCCCGGAGTGCGACTCGGGGCACGGTCACGGGACCGTAACGGGTGCGCGGGGGTTGTGCCAACACCCCGACAACCCTTGTGAGTTCAGTCACTCCGTTAGGGGAGCAAGTCCGTCCGCCATTTGTCGTAAGGAGCACTACGACTCCACCCGGTCACCAAGATCGAAGACACGTTCGGCGTTCCGGGTGATCTTGGTGGCCAGCTCCCCCGGGTCGATCTCACGCAACGTCGCCAGGTCGCGCAGGGTGTAGTTGGCGCAATAGGGCTCGTTCGGGCGACCTCGGTACGGGTGGGGCGTGAGGAACGGCGCGTCGGTCTCCACCAACAGGTGCTCGTCGGGCGCCCACCGCGCGGCCTCCCGCAGCGCGTGGGCGTTGCGGAACGTCGCCGTGCCGGCGAAGGACAGCACGAACCCCCGCTCCACGCACGCGCGCGCGAAGGAGAGGTCGCCGGAGAAGCAGTGGAAGACCACTGTGGACGGCGCGCCCTCGGCGTCGAGCACCGCCAGGATGTCGTCGTGCGCGTCCCGGTCGTGGATCATCAGCGGCTTGCCGACCCGCTTGGCGAGGTCGATGTGCCACCGGAACGCCTCGTGCTGGGCGGATTTTGGCGCGTAGTCCCAGTAGTAGTCCAAACCGGTCTCGCCGATCGCGACGACCCGCGGCAGCGCGGCGAGCCGTTCCAGCTCCGCGCGCTCCGCCTCGCCGAACACCGACGTGCGGGTGGGGTGCAGGGCGACGGCGGCGAACACCCGGTCGTCCCACGTGGCGGCTTCGGCGGCCCAGCGGGCGGCGTCGAGGTCGTCGGCGACGGTGATCACGCGGTCCACGCCCGCCTGGACGGCCCGGTCGACCACCTCGCGGACCTGCTCGGGCGTCTTCGCGCCGCACGCGTCCAGGTGGGTGTGGGCGTCGACCACCGGCGCCGGCAGCGCCTCCGGCACCGGTGGCCGTTCGCCGCGGCGCTTGGTCACGTCCGCCGCCGCGTCGCGCGCGTCACCGGACGGGTCGCCCGACGCGTCACCCGACGGGTCGCCGGCCGCGTCACCGGACGATCGGGGCCCACTCGGGCCCGGTCTCGCCCAGCTCGGGGTCGAGCTTCGCGAACAGCGGCGCGGGCTTGGCCAGCGGGCGGCCCACCTCGATCGGGGTGGACGCCCACGTCGCCTGCTCGGCCGCGTAGTCGCCGGTGAGCACCGGGTAGTGGCGGTCCGGCACGTCCAGGTCGGCCACGTCGGTCAGCTCCGGCTGGGCCGCCCACACGCCCGTGCCGCCCAGCGCCTCGTGCACCTTCTGCGCCGAGTGCGGCAGGAACGGCGTCAGCAGGGCGTTGGCGTCCTGCACGACCTGCAACGCGGTGTGCAGCACGGTGTCGCGGCGCTCCGGGTCGTCCTTGAGCTTCCACGGCTCCTGGTCGGACAGGTAGCGGTTGGCCGCGCCGACGACCTTCATCGCCTCGGTGGACGCCTGCTTGAACCGGGAGCGGCGCAGGTGCCCGCCGACCACGTCGAACGCGGCGCGCGACAGCGCCAGCAACTCGTGGTCGGCCTGCGTGGGGCTGGTCGGCCTCGGCACCGCGCCGACGTTCTTGTGCGCCATCGAGATCGACCGGTTGACCAGGTTGCCCCACTCGTTGGCCAGCTCGAAGTTGGTCCGCCGGACGAACTCCTCCCAGGTGAAGTCGGTGTCCTGGTTCTCGGGGCCGGCCACGGAGATGAAGTAGCGCAGCGCGTCCGGGCCGAACTCCTTGAGGAAGTCGGTCACGTAGATGACCGTGCCGCGGGAGGTGGAGAACTTCGAGCCGCTCATGGTCAGGAACTCGGAGCTGACCACCTCGGTGGGCAGGTTCAGCGTGCCGAACGCGCCCGGCTCGCCGCCCTTCGCGCCCTGGCCGTTCTGGCCGAGCAGCAGGGAGGGCCAGATCAGCGAGTGGAAGACGATGTTGTCCTTGCCCATGAAGTAGTAGCCCTGGGCGTCGCCGGTCCAGAACTCCCGCCAGGCGTCGTCGTCCCCGGAGCGCCGGGCCCACTCCACGGACGCGCTGAGGTAGCCGATCACGGCGTCGAACCACACGTAGAACCGCTTCATCGGCTGGTCGCGCCACCCGTCGAGCGGGATCGGGATGCCCCAGTCCAGGTCGCGGGTGATGGCGCGGGGGCGCAGGTCGCCGAGCAGGTTCTGGCTGAACTTGAGCACGTTCGGCCGCCACTCGGTGCGGGTCTGGAGCCAGCCGCCGAGGGCGTCGATGAACTGCGGGAGGTCGAGGAACAGGTGCTCGGTCTCGACGAACTTCGGCGTCTCGCCGTTGATCCGGCTGCGCGGGTTCTTCAGGTCGACGGGGTCGAGCTGGTTGCCGCAGTTGTCGCACTGGTCGCCGCGCGCGCCGTCGTAGCCGCAGATCGGGCAGGTGCCCTCGATGTAGCGGTCGGGCAGGGTGCGGCCGGTGGAGGGGCTGATCGCGCCCATCTCCGTCTTCGGGACGACGTAGCCGTTGCGCCAGAGGGCGAGGAACAGCTCCTGCACCACCCGGTAGTGGTTGCCGGTGGTCGTGCGGGTGAACAGGTCGTAGGACAGGCCGAGGCCGTGCAGGTCGTTGGCGATGACGCGGTGGTACTTGTCCACGAGCTCGCGCGTGGACAGCCCCTCCTTCTCCGCCTGCACCGAGATCGGCGTGCCGTGCTCGTCCGAGCCGGAGACCATCAGCACCCGGTTGCCCGACATGCGCATGTAGCGGGAGAACACGTCGGAGGGGACACCGAAACCGGAGACGTGACCGATGTGGCGGGGGCCGTTGGCGTAGGGCCACGCCACCGCGGTCAGCACGGAGGCACTCATGGTCCAAGCCTACGGAGGTCCTTCCAGCGCTTTTCCGCGGGTCGGGACACCGAGGCACCGACGCCTCGCTGTTCTGACCTTCTGATTCTGATAGTATGAACACATGAAGGAAATGACGGCGTCCGAAGCGTCGCGCAACTTCTCCGCCGTGCTGGACGAAGCCGAGCACGGCGAGACGATCGTGGTGACCCGCAACGGCCGCCGCGTCGCCTTGATCACGCCCGCCCCCAGGGCGAACGGTCGGGCGCTGCACGAGGTCTTCCGCCGCTGGCACGGTCGTGAGGGACTGGACGAGCGGTTCGCGGCCGACGTGACCGCGGCTCGCGAAGTGGTCTCGGGCGACCTGGACTCGGACCCGTGGCACGACTGATCCTCGACACCGGTGTGCTGGTCGCCGGCGCCCGCGGGGTCCTCGACCCGGCGGCCATCTCCGACGAGGACGACGTGGCGCTGCCCGCCGTCGCGCTGGCCGGATACCTGACCGGCCTGCTGCTCGACGGCGACCAGGCGCGGAGCGCCGCGCAACGCGCGTTCCTGGACGACGTGCTGACGACGGTGCCGGTCGAGGACTACACACCCGCGGTCGCGGAGCACCACGCGGCGCTCTTGGCGCACCTCAGGCGTTCCGGTTCGCCGCGCGGCGCGCATGACCTGATCATCGCCGCCATTGCGCGGGCGACCCACCGGACGTTGGTGACCACCGACGAACGTGCCCGGTTCGGCGAGCTGCCCGGTGTCGAGGTCCGGCTCGTGCAGGTCAGGAGCCGCTGATCACGGCGTCGTACAGGGCCTTCTTGCTCACCCCCGCCGCCTCGGCGACCTCGGCCGCCGCCGTCTTGGTCCGTTCGCCGGCGGCCACGCGTTGGCGCACCTCGGCGACCAGCGCCTCCATCGGCGGGGCCTCGCGGGCCTCGGCGGGCGCCAGCACGACGGTGATCTCGCCGCGCACCCCCGCCGCGGCCCAGTCGGCCAGCTCACCGAGGCCGCCGCGCCGGACCTCCTCGTAGGTCTTGGTCAGCTCCCGGCACACGGCGGCCCGCCGGTCGGGGCCCAGCACCCGCGCGGCGTCGGCCAGGGTGTCCGCCAGCCGATGGGGTGATTCGAAGAAGACGCAGGTCCGGGGCTCGTCCAGGAGGCCCGCGAACCACCGCTGCCGCTCGCCCGGCTTGCGCGGCGGGAAGCCGTCGAAGCAGAAGCGGTCCGACGGCAGGCCCGACACGGCCAGCGCCGTGGTCACCGCGGACGGGCCGGGCAGGCACGTGACCACGATGTCCTCCGCCACGCACGCCGCCACCAGCCGGTAACCGGGGTCCGACACGCTCGGCATGCCCGCGTCGGTCACCAGCAGCACCGTGCGGCCGTCCCGCAGCGCCTCCAGCAGGCCGGGCAGCCGGGCCGCCTCGACCTGGTCGTAGAAGCTCACGACCCGTCCGGCCGGCGTCACGTCGAGCGCCGCCGCCAGCGACCGCAGCCGCCGGGTGTCCTCGGCCGCGATCACCTCGGCCGTGGCCAGTGCGTCGACCAGCCGCGGCGAGGCGTCCCGGACGTCGCCGAGCGGAGTAGCGGCCAGCACCAAACGGCCTGATCCAGATACAGGTCTCACGCCTCTCACCCTACGATCGGCCCCGTGAGCCTGATCGCACCGCAGTCCGCAGACGACGTGGTCGAGGCCGGCGAGGTCCCGCCGGCGAGCCCGCCACCGGGCAACGACCGCGAACAGCGGGCCCGCCAGCTCGAACCCGGCCCCATGAGCGACGCCCTGAGGGGCTGGCTGGTCACGTTGACCGTGGCCCTGATCGGCGGTGTGGTCCGGTTCTGGAACCTCGGGTTCCCGACCGACAAGGGCACCCCGGTCTTCGACGAGAAGCACTACGTGCCGCAGGGCGCGCAGGTGCTGCGCAACGGCGGGTACGAGGACAACCCGGGCTACGAGCTGATCGTGCACCCGCCGCTGGGCAAGCAGCTCATCGCGATCGGCGAGTGGCTGTTCGGCTACGACGGCGTGGGCTGGCGGTTCGCCTCGGCGCTCGCGGGCACGCTGACGATCCTGCTGGTGGTGCGGATCGCCCGGCGGCTGACCCGGTCGGACCTGATCGCGGCGATCGCGGGCGTGCTGCTCATCGCCGACGGCATGAGCCACGTGCAGTCGCGGATGGGGATGCTGGACGGCTTCCTCACGTTCTTCGTGGTGGCCGCGTTCGCGTGCCTGGTGGCGGACCGGGACCAGGTGCGGTCGCGGCTGGCCGTGGCGGTGCGCGAGGGCTGGGCGACGCACTCGCCGTTCGGCCCGTGGCTGGGTTTCCGCTGGTGGCGGTTCGCGGGCGGGATCTCGCTGGGCCTCGCGTGCGGCGTGAAGTGGTCCGGCGTCTGGTACATCGCGTTCTACGGCGTGCTGTCGGTGGTGTGGAGCGCGCTGGCCCGGCGTGCGGCGGGCGTGGAGCGGCCGTGGCTGGGCTCGTTCGCCAAGGACCTGCTGCCGTCGCTGTTCGCGCTGCTCGTCGTGCCGATCCTGACCTACCTGGCGACGTGGTGGGCGTGGTTCGGGTCGGAGACGGCCATCGACCGGCACATCGCGGGCACCAAGATCCCCGAGGACGGCTGGATCCCGGCGCCGCTGCGGGCGCTCTGGTACTACAGCGGCAACGTGCTGGACTTCCACACCAAGCTCGTCACGTCGGACACGAACCGGCACCCGTGGGAGTCGAAGCCGTGGACGTGGCCGATGGGCCTGCGGCCGATGCTCTACTACTTCGAGGGCTCGGTGCAGGGCTGCGGCGCGGCGAGCTGCGTGGGCGCGATCATGCTGATCGGCACGCCCGCGATGTGGTGGCTCGCGTTCCCGGTGCTGGCCTGGGCGCTGTGGCAGTCGATCTCCCGGCTGGACTGGCGGTACGCGGCCGTGCTGGTCGGGTACGGCGCGGGCTACCTGCCGTGGTTCATCAACATCGACCGGCAGATGTACTACTTCTACGCCATGCCGATGGCCCCGTTCCTGGTGCTGGGCATCGCGCTCGCGCTCGGCGAGGTGCTGGGCAAGCGGACCGACGGCAAGGAGCGCCGGGGCACCGGCCTGCTCGCCGTGGCCCTGTACGTCGGGCTGGTGGTGGCCAACTTCGTGTGGCTGTGGCCGATCCTCAACGGCATACCGATCACTCCGGAGATCTGGGACGCCCAGAAGTGGCTTCCGTCCTGGAACTGACCTCCGGGCCGTCCTGCGAGGACGGGGCGGTGGACACGAGGGCCGGAGGAACGTCCACGGGCGGCGCGAACGCTTCCTCCGGCCGGATCCGCGGCGGCGCGGCGGCCCACGGCTTGAGGTTCTGCACCACGTCCTCGTAGAAACCCGTGACGGCGGTCAGCACGGAATCGATGAACGAATTCCGGCCGGTGCCGCGCTTGCCGCCCATCGGGACCGAGTTGGCGACGCGGAACCCGCGGATCTCTTTCGCCGGGTCCACCACCAGGACCGCCGGGTCGTCCTTCACGGCCTTCAACAACTCCGACGCGCCCGGCCCGCGCGCGTGCAACGCGAAAGCCTCCAGCCGAATTCCGTCGGGCGCGTTCTTCAACTGCCTGAGGAGCCAGTTGACCCGGGTCGTGGGACGGCCTTCCCGGGGGGCGTCCAGGTCGATGTGGCAGGACACGCGCCCGGCTCGCAGGTCCGCCGTCACGTGCAGCGTGCCGACCGTGCCGGGAATGGCGATCCCCGCGGTCAACCGCCCTTCGGCGACGAGTTGACCGACCTGCCTGGCGACCCGCGTCCGCGGCTCGGCCAACTCCTTGCGGGTCAGCGCCGGGGTGACGTCCGTGCCCAGCCTGCGGCCGAGTTGGAGGCACGCGAACCGCACCAGCGCGTCGAAGCGCAACGCGATCTCGGGCGCGCTCTCGTCGGTCGTGCGCAGGGTCCCCGCCTGCACGGCCTCCCTCAGCGGAACCCAGGCCGGACCCATGTCCTCGAAGGCCATCGCGCCTGATCGCGGGTGCTCCAGGTACCGGATCAGCTCACCGAGGATCCACGCCTGATCGGCGTCCGCGACGCCGCGGTGCTCCTTCTGCACCACGGCCTGGCACAGCACCTCCGTCCACGACCAGTGGTGCAGCGCGACCTTCTTGAGCTTGCGCCGGTCGACCGCCGTGGGGTGCCCGCCGGGTAACGGGGGGATTTCGTTGGAAATCGTGATCACCGCGTCGAAACCGCGGTCGCGCGCGACGTCCAGGTAGTTCTCGAGCTGCTCGGCCCGCAATTCGTTCGCGCCGGTCTTCACCTCGACGAGCGCGGTCCACGAACGCTGTCCGCGCACCACGCGGATCAGCCCGTCGGGGACCACCTTGCGGTCCCCGAGCTGGAACGGCACCTCGATGAACGTCTGCACGGCGGCGGCCGGCGCGCCCAGGGGTTGGGTCAGCGCGCGCCCGAATTCCCGCACCGCGGACATCACCGCGAGCAGTGCGGAAGTCGCCCGTCGTTCCTGCTCATCGGCACCGTTGATCCCGGAGGTGGGGATCAACCGTGCGGTGTGCCAGCTCTCCTCGGACGACACGAGCCACCTCGCTGACTGTTCCGCTCGGACGGATCACCGTCTGGTTCGGGGTGGGCGGTGCGTCCGTTACCGGGACGTCGCCCGTTCACCCGTTCGCCCCAGCCGGGCCGCGTCCCCGGGTCAGCGCGGCAGTTCGGTGAGCACCGGGTTGCGGATGCTCTCGTAGATCACCGAGCTGCGGAAGCTGATCACCTCGCGCCGCTCGCTCAGCCGGTCGATGAGGAACGCGTGCAGGTGCTCCAGGTCGGGCACGGCGACGTGGATGAGGAAGTCGTCGTCGCCCGCCACCACGTACATCGCGGTCACCTCCGGCAGCGCGCCGATCGACGCCTTGAAGTGGGCGATCACGGCCCGGCTCATGGGGCGCAGGCGGGCGGCGACGAACGCCTGCACCGGGCGGTTGAGGGCGGACAGGTCCACGTCCGCGTGGTAGCCCTTGATCACCCCGCGCTCGCGCAGCGCCCGCACGCGCTCCAGGCACGTCGACGGCGCGACGCCGAGCCGCCGGGCCAGCTCCCGGTTGGTCAGCCGCGCATCCAGCTGCAGGTTCGCGATGATCGCCGAATCAAGTTCGTCCACGTCCCGATGATCGCAGAGCCGGGCGAACGAAGTTCGGCGGCGCTGGATCCACGCCGTGTGATGCGCGAGTGTGACGGCATCCGACCGAACGAATGGAACCTCCGTGCTGCCCACGCGACTCGCCCTGGTCCTCCGTGACGACCTGCCGCCCAACCTCGCCGCCAACGCCGCCGTGAACCTGGGCCTCACCCTCGGCTCCCGCCTGCCCGACCTGCTCGGCGAGGACGCCGAGGACGCCGACGGCGGCGTCCACCCCGGGCTCAACACCCACCCGGTGCCGGTGCTGACCGCGTCCGCCGACGTCCTGCGCGCCCTGCACCGCGCCGCCGGGGACGACGTGCTCCGGATCGGCTTCACCGAGGTCGCCCGCCGGTCCCGCAGCTACCCCGAGTACGTCGAGGCGCTCGCGCGGACGACCGACCCCGAGTTCGTCGCGGTCGCCCTGTACGGGCCGCGCACCGACGTCAACCGGCTGACCCGCAGGCTGCCGCTGATGGCCTGAGGGCGACGGCGGCGGACCGGCCGCCGCCGTCGGGCTCCCGCCGGACGCGGCTCAGCGCACCGGCCGGGTCGGCGGCTCCGGCCGGTCGATCATCCTCGTGACCGGGCCCTCCTTGCTCAGCCCGGCCTGCGACAGCCACGTGCTCAGCTCGGACCGGATGGCCGTCAGGGACGGCCGCCTGGCCGGGTCGGAGTCGAGGGCGCTGGTCAGCAGCCGGTGGTGCGCGCTGTGCTGGGGCAGCTTCACGCACGGCTCGCCCTGCGCGGCCGCCATCAGCGACGAGATCGGGTTCTCCCGGGTGCCGCGCGGCGGGTGGCCGGTGAGCGCGTAGCTGACCGTCGCGGCCAGCTGCCAGGCGTCCGACGCGGGGCTCGCCGCCTCGCCGCGGGCGGTCTCCGGGGCGAGGAAGTCCGGCGTGCCGACCATCATCCCGGTGGCGGTGAGCGTGCTGTCGCCCTTCGACCGGGCGATGCCGAAGTCGATCAGGTGCGCGGTGCCGTGGGTGTCCACGATGACGTTGGACGGCTTCACGTCCCGGTGCAGCACGCCCTGCTCGTGGGCGGCGGCCAGCGCGTCGGCCATGTTCACCCAGAGCCGGGCGGCGAGCGTGTCGGCCAGCAGGCCGTTGTTGAGCACGACGTCCGACAGCGGTTGGCCGTCGATGTACTCCATGACGATGGCCAGGCCGTCCGGGTCCTGCACGATGTCGAACACGCGCACGCAGTTCGGGTGCCGCACGGCGGCCAGCGCGCGGGCTTCGCGCAGCATGCGCTGCTCGGTGTCGTTGTCCGGCGCGTGCGCGAGCTTGACCGCGACCGTGCGCGCCAACTGCTCGTCCACCGCGAGCCACACCGTGCCGAACCCGCCCCGGCCGAGCTGGCGGATCCGCCGGAACCGGCCGCCGGCCGGGTTCCACACCTTGCCCGAGTCGGGCGTCGGCGTGGGCGCGCTGCCCGTGCCGCCGCTCCCCGGGCCGAACGGCAGCGGTCCGGGCGTGTCGGCGAGCTGCGCGGGCTTCACCGGCTCCGGCGGCACGTCGGCGACCCGCGTGGGCGGGTAGTGCCGCTGGGGCGGCGTCGGCCGGTAGGGCGGCAGCGGCGCCGGCTGGTACGGCGGGATCTTCGCGGGCTGGTACGGCGGCGGCTTCTCCACCTGGTACGGCGGTGGCTTCGGCGTCTGCTGGTGCTGCCCCTGGGCGGGCTGCGGGGTCGGCACGGGTTGGCTCGGGGGTTGTCGGGGTGGCTGCGGCGGCGTTCTCGACACCGCGGGTTGCGGGCTCGGGTTCCCGCGATCGCGACCGGGGCGGTTCAGCATGGCGGTAGTCAACCCGAAAACCCGCACCACGAGGGAGCCCAGCAGCGCGATCGGGAAGAACCCGAGCAGCAGGTGCCCCACCAGCGCGACCGGCATGGCCGACGTCGACAGCAGCAGGACCAGGAACGGCGGCCAGAACACCCGGCGCGGCCAGTTCGGGCCGAGCCGGAACGCCGAGCCCGCCTGGAGCATCACGAACAGCAGGCACAGCAGCGCCAGCAGGGCCGTGGCGCCCGCCACGACGACGTCCACGACCCCGGTCCGGCCGGTGATCGCGCTGACGAACGAGCCGCGGCCCAGCAGGTACTCGTACTGGGTGAACACCCCGCAGGGGGCCTGGTCCAGCGACTCCGTGCCGGCCAGCGCCCGACCGCGCAGCAGCTTGAAGGTGGCGGTGAACGCCATCCACGGCAGCACCAGCGTGCTCGCCACGCCCAGCACGGCGAAGATCGCGCCGGTGACCGGGCCGTAGGAGTTGCCGACCACGCGCCGGACGGTGATCGAGAGCAGCGCGGCGACCGTGGGCAGCACGCCGATCAGGGCGCCGAACGCGGTGACGGTCCAGGCCCAGTCGCCCGGGCAGAGGGGCACGGCGGTCCAGCCGTGCAGCCACGCCAGCAGGGACTCGGCCAGCTCCACGACCCGCACCACCCCTTCTCGTCGCCTCTCAGGGTACGGGTGCGGGCCACGCCGACAGCGCCCTCCGGTCAACGTCGCGCCGATCGGCCCGGGTGGCGGCGCCGGCCCGGCCGGCCCGACCGGCGGCCGTCACGGCTGGTCGCGGAGGTGGTGCGACCGGGGGACGCCGACCGCGGCCCTCCCCGCCCGCCGCGCGTGATCGTTTGCTCGCGCACAGCCACCGGCCCGGAAGAGGGCCCGGCCCACGGGGGTGGGCCGGGCCCCGCGCGTGCGCTCGCCGCTAGCTCACGCGCTCCCACAAGGCGGGCACCGCCGGCGGATCCCAGCCCGGTTGGGACGTGTGCCCCTGCAAGCACCGGTACCCGACGCCGTCGTACGTCACGAGGGAGCCGATCGCGTACGCGACGCCTGGCTGCCAGGTGGTCTGGCCCGGGTTCGTGGTGGTCGTCGTGGTCGGCGAGGTGGTGTTCGTCGGCGTGCCGCCACTGACGACCAACTTGAGGCCGTAGACCTGGAGGATCTCGTTGACCGGCTGGAAGTAGGTCGTCCCGCCGGACGTGCAGTTCCCGGAGCCACCGGAGGTGACGCCCTGCGCCTGGTCGCCCGCCAGCCACGAGCCGCCGGAGTCGCCGGGTTCGGCGCAGGCGTTCGTGCGGGTCAGACCGGTGATCGTGCCTTCGGGGTAGGTGACGGAGGCGTTCTTCTGCTGGACCGTGCCGCAGCGCCAGCCCGTGGTGGAGCCGGAGCGGCAGATCGACGCGCCGACCGGCGCCTCGGTCGAGCCCGCCACCGGCACCGTGCCGGGGTAGCGGTTGACCAGCGCCCGGCCGGGGTTGCCGGCGGCCGTGCGGACCCAGGCGTAGTCGTTGCCGGGGAAGCTGGAGCCCGCGAACGTGCCGCTGGGCTGCGTGGTGGTCGCGCCCGTGCGGCCGCAGTGGCCGGCCGTGACGAACCCGCCGTCGACCGCGAACCCGACCGAGCACCGCGAGCCGCTGCCGATGTAGTAGGCGTTGCCGCCGATCACGTCGACCAGCGGGCGCGGGTCCTCGGTGGACGGTTCGACCCGGACGTCCGCGTCACGCAGGCCGCTGGCGCGCGCAAACGCTTTCGCCGCCGGGACGTCGCGGGCCAGCACCACCACGGTGTTGGTCGGCGGGTCGACGTACCAGCCGGGCACCGCCTTCGGCGCGTTGCGGGCGTTGGCGTCGAGCCTGGTCTTGAGCGCGTCCAGCTCGGCCAGGGACCGGGTCACGAGCTTCGCGGTCGCGCCCTCCGCCTCGACCGCCTGGATCTGCGACGCGGCCGTGACGCCGACGACGAGGTCGGTGGCGTCGGCGTTCAGCCACGCGCCCGCGAACCCGGGGCCGAGCCGCGCCTTCAGGGTGGACTCGGTGCGGGCGGCGTCCGCCTCCCGCTGGAGGCGGGCGCGGGCCTGGTCGGGGGTGAGGTGGAGGTCGCGCGCCAAGGCCGCGACCAGACCGCCGTCGGCGGTCCCGGGTGGGGGTGGACCGGCGGTCGCGGTGGTGGTCAGCGCGGCTGCCAGTCCGGCAGCGCTCAGGACCGCCACGGCGAGCGCGGCGACGCTACGTCGAGTCATCCGCTGTCTCCTTGCAGGGGTGGTGACACGGGATGCGGGGCCGTGACCCGACGCTAGCCGGCCGACCGGCGCGGCGGATATGCCAGTCCGGTCATACCGCGACGGTATGGTCCAGTCCACTTCCGATCTTGTTCACCGCGCGGTTGTCCGCGGCGTCGACGATCACAGCAGGCTGAGCTGGGTGCCCTTCCGCTTGCGCCGGGGCTGCGGGTCGCCCCACTGCTCGTACGCCTTCAGCGACGCCAGGAACGGCGACCGCGGTCGCCCGGCCGAGTGGCTCAGGAACAGGTGCCGCTGCGCCCGCGTCATGCCGACGAACAGCAGCCGGCGCTCCTCGTCCACCGCCTCCGGGTCGTCCTCGCCCGGCCACCGCATCGGCAGCACGCCGTCCTCGCACCCGACGATGAACACCACCGGGAACTCCAGGCCCTTCGACGCGTGCAGGGTGAGCAGCGAGATCCGGTCGGCCCGCGGGTCCCAGGTGTCCACCTCCACGCCCAGCGCGAGCGCGGTGTGGAAGCGCTCGAAGTCCGTCCCGCACTCGGCCGCCAACGGCTTCAGCAGCTCGTACGCCGTGTGGTCCTCGCCCGCCACGGCGCGGACGCGCTCCAGCACCGTCCCGCCGGCGGCGTACGCGACGTCGTGCGCGATCCGGGCCACGCCGGGCCGGTCCGCCAACCGGTCGTGCGACCGCTTCTGGAACGGCAGACCGGACTGCGTCAACGCCTCCACGAGCGCCCGCGACTGCCGGTCCGTCCGGTACAGCACGGCGAAGTCGGAGAACCCCAGCCCCTGCGTGCCGTCGCCGACCACGCGCCCGCTGTCGAGCGCGTGGAACGACGCGCCGCCCAGCACCTGCTCGATCGTGCGCGCCACGAACGCCGCCTCCGCCGCCTCCGACGACGCGTGGTGCACGCCGATCGGCGCGGACCCGTGGTCCGCCATCGGCCGCAGCTCCCGGCCGGGCACGAGGGACGACGGCGCGATCACCTCCAGCGCGCCCGTCACCACCGCCGACGACGACCGGTAGTTCCTGGTCAGGTGCACGGTCCGGGCGCCGGGGAAGTCCTCTCGGAACCGCAGGAAGAACCCGACGTCCGCGCCGCGGAACCGGTAGATCGCCTGGTCCGGGTCGCCGATCGCGGTCAGGTTGCCGTCCGGCGGCACGAGCAGCCGCAGCAGCCGGTACTGCTGCTCGTCCACGTCCTGGTACTCGTCCACGGACACCCACCGCCACCGGTCGCGGTAGGCGGCGACGAGGTCCGGCGACCCCTCCAGCAACGCCAGCGGCAGCGTGACCAGGTCGTCGAAGTCCACCAGGTCCTGCGCCCGCAACGCCTTCTTGTACCGGTCGTCCCCGGCCGCGACGAGGTCCCGCGCCTCCTTCTCGTCCGCGACGACGGTCGAGGCCACCGCCACCTGCCGGTCCGGGTCCGCGACGCCGAAGGACGGCGACAGCCCGAACACCGCGCCGTGCTCGCGCAGGAGCAGCACGCCGAGCGAGTGGAACGTCGCGATGGTCAACCCGTCCACGGCGTCGGGCGCGAGCGCGGCGAGCCGTTCCGCCATCTCCTCCGCCGCGCGCCGGGTGAACGTGATGGCCAGGCACTGCGACGGCGGCACGCCGCGGGACGTCACCAGGTCCGCGATCCGGTGCGTCAGCGTGCGCGTCTTGCCCGTGCCCGGTCCGGCGATGATCAGCAGCGGCCCGCCGGCCACCTCGGCCGCCGCCCGCTGCTCGGGGTCGAGGCCGTCCAGCAGCGACGTGCCGCGGTGCTCCGCCGGCGCGGCCACCGGGTCCGCGACGGGGGCGACCGCCGGGGCGGGGCGCGGCCGTTCCACAGTGGACGGGGCCGGGGCCGCGTAGTCGAAGAGCGCGAACGCCGACCGCCGCCGTTCCAGCTCGCCCGGCTCGAACACCCGGATCACGCCGTACTCGCCGTCGTACCCCGGGTCGCGCACCACCTCGCCGCGCCGCAGCCGCCCCACCGCCTCGCCCAGCAACGGCGAGTGCGCGGCGATGTCGTCCACCGGGACGTCCTGCAGGATCACCAGCTCGGGCCCGAGCGCCGCGGTCAGCTTGTCGATCTCGGTCAGCACCTTCTTGCTCTTCGGCCCGGTGCCGACGATCTCGCTCACGATCTCCGGCAGCGGCACCAGGCTGGTGAACCCGGCCGCGCCGGCGGGCCGGGCGCCGTGCGGCCGATCGGCCAGCTCCTCGACCCGGCTGAGCACCCCGACCGTCAACGGCTTGCCGCACCCGGGGCAGATCCCCTTGTGCGCCAACGTCTCCTCGGGCTCCATCCGCACGCCGCACTTGCGGTGCCCGTCGACGTGGTACTTGCCCTCCTCGGGGAAGAACTCCAGCGTGCCGGCGAACCCGTCGCCGGTCTCCAGCGCCGACCGGACCGAGTAGTAGTCCAACTCCGTGTCGAACACGGTCGCCTCGCGGCCCAGCACGGGCGGCGAGTGCGCGTCCGAGTTGCTGACCAGCCGGTACCGGTCGAGCCCGGACACCCGCCAGTTCATGTCCGGGTCGGACGACAGCCCGGTCTCGATCGCGAAGACGTGCGGCGCGAGGTCGGCGTAGCAGTCCTCGATCGCGTCGAACCCGGACTTCGACCCGAGCACCGCGAACCACGGCGTCCAGACGTGCGCGGGCACGAGGTAGCCGCCGCACTCCAGCGTGATCTCCAGCAGGTCGCGCGAGTCGAGCCCGAGGATCGGCCGCCCGTCCGAGCCGAGGTTGCCGATCTTCGCGAGCCGGGCGTTGAACCGCGCCGCCGACGCCAGGTCCGGCACGTACACGAGGTGGTGCACCTTGCGCGTGCGGTCGCCGCGCTTGTAGATCGTGGAGATCTCCACCGACAGCATGAACCGCACCGGCGCGCCGGCCAGGGACGGCGGCAGCGTGCGGTCGATGTCGCGATCGAGGTCGTCCCGCAGCCGGTACAGCCCCGGCGACGCCTCCACCAGGGTGGACGTCAGGTGGTCGTACCAGGCGGGGTGGGTGAAGTCGCCGGTGCCGACCAGCGAGATCCCCTTGCGCCGGGCCCACCAGGTGAGGTGTTCGAGGTCGCAGTCCCGACTGCACGCCCGCGAGTACTTGGAGTGGATGTGGAGATCGGCCACAAAGCGCACCGGCCAGATCGTAGTGACTGATCCACTGCCCTGCGCCACCACCTCGCCCGCTCAGGCCGCCACCCGCATCCGGTGCGCCTGCCGCAGGATGCGCTGCAACGCCGCCCGCTTGCCGGGGTGCAGTTCTCGACGGGGACGCGAGGCGGAGTCGTCGGGAGAGCGACGCCGCAAGCTTGCATCATGCTTCCGGATCTACCCGCCGACCTCTGCCCTACCCGCTGCCAGCACCGACCCCACAATGATGGCAGCCAGTCCAACCACCGTAGACCATCGCACCCGCTCATCGAGCAACAACCACCCGAGCACGACTGTTACGCCCGGCGACAGGTAGAACGCCAAGGTCGCCTTGCTCGGCCCGGCTCGTGCGATCAGGCCGTAGAACACGGTGAGCGTCAGCGCCGTGAACACCACGCCCAATGCCACCAGGGCAATCGCGCTACTCACCGACGGCACATCCTCCGGAAACAGCAATACAGCCGGAATGGCGGTTGCCGCGCCGGTCACCAGCATGGCCGAAGTGGCGATGCCCAGCGGTTGGGCAAAACCAAGCTTGCGATGGATCAGGATGGAACCGGCGGCGTAACACGAGGCAGCCGCGGTGACCAGGATTCCACCAAACAGCAGGTGTGCACTTCCGCCGATGTCCACCCCGAACAGCAGTGCGATGCCGGCGAAGCCCACGACGAGCCCGAGGGTTCCTCCGACACCCTCCGGCTTCTCATCTGGCGCAAACCAGGCGGCAAGGGCTGCCACGAAAAGCGGCTGCGCTCCGATGAGAATCCCCGTAAGACCGGCAGACAGCCATTGCTGCCCGTAGGTCAGGAGCAACAAGGGTGCAGTGGACTGCACGAGGACGGTTAGGAGCACCCACCACGGGTGCTTCAACAGCGGCGTCAAAACGTCGCGCCGGACGGCCAGTGGTACTAGAAACAGCACGGCGAGGAAGGCCCTCCCGAACACCACAACCACCGGCGGAAACCCACGCAGCGCGACCGCGATTACGAGATAGGCCGCACCCCACAGGAAGGACAGTGCCCCGAGCAGGAGCCAGTTCCTCCTGTTCATTACCCGGCGCTTCCGGTGCGCTCTTCATTCCCAGTCGACACGGAGCCGATGCTACGGGGCGGCTTCCAGCAAAGCCCGTACAGCGCCGAGGTGCCGGTAGGGCTTGAGCTGGGGCAGCAGCTCGCGTACCCGGCGTTGGTTGCGGCCGGAGACGGTTTGGACGGCCAGCTCCCACGCTTCGAGGGCAGCGGTGGCG
This sequence comes from Actinosynnema sp. NPDC059335, assembly GCF_042752395.1. Lineage (NCBI taxonomy): Bacteria > Bacillati > Actinomycetota > Actinomycetes > Pseudonocardiales > Pseudonocardiaceae > Actinosynnema > Actinosynnema sp. NPDC059335. Next base: position 22,118 of record NZ_JBHYXZ010000073.1, read on the forward strand.
GCAGCCTCCGGTTCGACGGCTGACGTCTGACCGTTGCGCGACAGCATCAGGCGAGCGATGGCCAAGTCGATGAGCGTGCCGGAGCGCTCCCGGACGTAGTACAAAGGCAACGCCTGGACCGCTTCCTCCAGGGCAGACACCGCAGCGGCACCATCACCCAGCCGCACGAGGCAGCGGCCCTTCAGCCGCATGATGTGTTCAGCGCCGTTGTAGAAGCCGAGCCACGCCGGTACGTCGGCCTGGTCGACGCCATCGAACAGCCGCTCGGCCTTCGCCAGCGCTGCCGCTCCCGCCCGGTGGTCTCCGGCCAGGGCGTACGCCTCTCCGATGGCTTCCGACAGCCAGGAGTGGACAGCTTGGCTGATGCCGAAGCGCGGGTTCTCAGCCAGGTGCAAGGCAGCGAGCAGTAGGCGCACCGCGTCCGGCCCTCGACCCGCGTGCAGGTGGATGTAGCTCATGATCCCCAGCACGTAGGCGTGCAGCTGGGGATCCTCGCCTTCCTGCGCACTGGACAAGGCCAGCGAGGCGTAGCGCCGCGCTGCGCCGTAGTCCTGGTGGTCGATGGCCAGCCAGGCTGCAAGCTGCGCCGTGTCGCCGAGCACCAAGGCGAACCGTTTGTAGTGGGCTGAGGGCACGTTGTCGGCCAAGGCCATCAGGCGGTTGAGCTGCGAGACGGTCTGTTCGTACACCGCTGATGAACCGGTTTGGTAGTCGATCTGGCGGTAGGCGCTGGTCAGAGTCTCGTACTGCGTCAGCAGCTCGGCACCGAGCACCCGCGGTGCGGGTACCACGACTGCGGGTGGGTTTGCCTGTTGCTTCGCCGCAACGCTTCCCACCTCCTCGCGCAGCAGCTGGTCCACCTCGCCCATCGTGATCTTCAGCAGCCGGGCGAGCTTCGGCCGCTGGTACGGCAGTGGCTCACGTGCTCCCTGCTCCCAGCGCGCCACCGTGGAACGGTCGACGTGCATGGCCTCCGCGAAGGACTCCTGGGTGAAGCCAGCAGCCTTCCGGGCGCGGATGAAGCCGCTGCGTCGTGCTGCCATCGGGTGGCCTCCAGGCATTTGTCAGCCGGATCGTCGGGCGAACATTCCCGCTGGTCAAGCGTAGCGGTGACGCACGCCGGCCACGTTCGGGCGATGCCCGCGCCTCGTGGCGGCGCTGTTCGGCCGCCCTGCCGGGATTCCACTCTTGGTCACGGCCCGAGCGCCCGACGAGCCGTTCGGTGGAACTGCCTCCCGACCGGTCCCGCATCCATCAGCGGTGCCCTCGTCGCTCTGGACCCGTGCAGTTCGAAGACCTCTTCGAGGTTCTGCCCGCTTCCACCTCCCCGGAAGATCCCCCAGCAGAAAGGCAAGGCAGTGCCGACCAGCACGCAGGACATCGAACCACCCGCGACCCTGCACGCCGCCCTGCGCTACGCCGAACTGGGCTGGCCCGTCGTACCGGGAGCGATCTGGAAGGACGGACACTTCGTCGACCCGGCCACCGAGCAACCTGTCACCAGCCCGTGTCTCCGTTCCATCGAGGCATCGACCACCGACGCCGATCTGGTGCAGGAGTGGTGGTCGACGCCTGGGCTGCATCAGCCGAACGTCTTCACCACGACCGGTCCGGAGCCGGGGGCCATCGCCGTCGCCGAGTCGCTGGTCATGGCGCTCGCCGACAATCCGTGGTTCGCGACCTTCCCGACACCGGTTCTGGCGTTCCCGAACATGCCGATCGCGTACTTCCTGGTTCGACCACCACTGCCTTCGGTGATCATGAGCGACCATGCGCGGGTGATGGACGCCGGGATGCCGATGCCCCTACCTCCCAGTGTGCTGGAGACGCCGGTGCTCTGGCTCGTCACCCCTGAGCGAGCAGGCAACGTCCTTGTGCCCGATGACGCGCTCGCCGACCTGATCCATAGCTACGAGAAGAGGAAGAGCGCGTGAACGAGTTGGCCGAAGTCGAGCAGCCCACCGACCTGGACGACGTCTTCACGGCCTTGCTGCACGAGGTGGCGCTAGAGGGGGCACCACGGCCCTTCGCCGTAGTGGAGGAGTACGGCGATCGGGAAGACGTTCGCGTCGCAGGCTACGGCCTGGCGTACGACACCCACGTACAGGCCAACTCGGTCGAAGGCGACTTCCCCTTGAAGTCCGAGGACGTGGAGCGCGTCCGGACGCTGTTCGAAATCTCGTCGCGATCGTCGGGCGTGCGGCGGGTGCACGTGGTGTGGCTGGAGACAACCACTGCGGCCCAAGAGGGCTGAGCGACGCTCAGGCAGCACAGCCTGGAGGAGAGGCCGGAGCTACAGCCGTCGAGGATTGATCGCAACGGAAAGAGCCACCACGCCTGACGGCGACGGTGGCTCCGACCCTGGTTCTTGACTGTCCTGTTGTGGTGGAGCTGAGGGGAATCGAACCCCTGACCTACTCGATGCGAACGAGTCGCGCTACCAACTGCGCTACAGCCCCGTGTTCTGTTGTCGTGCGGGGGAAGCATATCAGTAGTCGGGGGGTGGTTTTGCCACCCCCCTCTACTCGCCCGCCGCCCGCCGGTACGGGAGGGCTTCCGGGCCCTCCAGCTCGACGAACAGCGGGTCCTCGTCGTCCGGGTCCACGACGACCGTGCCGGGCCGGACCTCGTGCTGGAACCTCGGCTGCGGGGGCAGGCCGGGCTGGTCGCGGGTGGTGTCGGCGGACGCGTCGGCCGCGGCCGGCTTGGCGCCGGCGGGGCGGGCGACCCGGCGGCGGGACTGGCCCAGCCTGGCCTGGCGGCGCGCGCGGATGTCCTCCTCGATCCGCACCTGCCGGCGCAGGTACGCGAGGTAGGAGACGAGCGTCACGTCCACCGCCGCGTGGCCCCACCAGGCCAGCGGGTAGAGCAGGCCCGCGACGAGGCCCGTGACCAGCGCGAGCAGCAGCAGCGTCCCGACCACGCGGCGGCGGAACGCGTACTTCGCCTGGGCGACGATCGCCGCGGTCTCCGGGTCGTAGCCGCCCCGGCCCGGCCGGAACGGCCGGTGGTCGACGAAGTCGTCCGGCTCGTCGTAGTAGTCGTAGTCGTCGAACTCCGCGTCGATCTCGGGCATGGCGTCGTACTCCTCCTCCACGCTGCCACGCGACGCGTCGGCGCGCTTGCGCGCGACCATCGGCACGAGGACGACCAACCAGGCCACGACCAGTCCCACGACGATCAGCGAGCTCGGCATCCCCGTCACCTCCCCCTACCTCGCGGCGCGCTCGGTGGTGCGCTTGCCACGCTAGTCACAACAGTCACACCTGTGTCGGAGGCACGCCGACCGGCGTACGTACCAAAGTGTGGTGTATCACCCACTTTCGGGTGATCCGAATAAGCCGCTCGGCCGGAAGATCAGGCGATTCGGGCGTACCCCTGTGCGACCATCCGGCGTACCAATCCCTCCGGTGAGGTCTCTTCGGCCGTCATCGCGAAGCACAGGTGGTCACGCCAGTCGCCCGCCACGTCGAGGTACCTCAGGAACAGCCCCTCCTCGCGGAAGCCGGCCTTGGCGAGCACGCGCAGGCTGGCCCGGTTCTCCGGGCGGACGGTCGCCTCCAGCCGGTGCAGGCCGCCCTCGCCGAAGCAGTGGTCCACGACGAGCGCCAGCGCCGCCGTGGCCACGCCGCCGCGCGCCCGGTCCGCCGCCACCCAGTACCCGACCCACGCCGAGCGCAGCGAGCCGCGCACGATGTTGCCCACCGTGATCTGCCCGGCCAGCTCGCCGTCCACCGTGATCACGAACGGGAACGCCTGGCCGCGCCGGGCCAGCGACTTGAGCGACGACCACTGCGGCGGCCACGCCAGGGCCGAGTTCCGCTCGTGCCAGCCCTCGACCGCGGTGGGCTCCCAGTCCTCCAGGTACGCCCGGTCGCGCAGGCGGGCCCGCGACCACGCCGAGGCGTCGAACAGCTTCGGCGGGCGCAGCGCCACCAGACCGGCGTCGACCCGCAGCGGGCCGAGCCGGGCGGGCCAGCCGGGGTGCCGACCGCCTTCCCACGCGTGGCTCACCCTGTCCCCACAGTGCTCATCTCGCCGGGCGTCATCCCCGCTGGGCGAGGAAGCTGACCAGGACCTCTTCGCCGACCGCCACGTCCGTCACGTCCTCGTCGACCACGATGAGGCAGTTCGCCTCGGCCAGCGACGCGAGGAGGTGCGACCCGGAGGTACCCAGCGGCTGCACCAGGTACTCGCCGTTGTCGGCGTCGCGCAGCAGCTGGCCGCGCAGGTAGCCGCGCCGCCCCTTGGTCGAGGTCAGCGGCGACAGCAGCCGCGCGCTCACCACCCGCCGGTAGGGGTTGCGCTTGCCCAGCGCGGCCCGGATCAGCGGCCGGACCAGCACCTCGAACACCACCAGGGCGCTCATCGGGTTCGCCGGCAGCAGGAACGTCGGCACCGCGTCCGGCCCGAGCCGGCCGAAGCCCTGCACCGAGCCCGGGTGCATGGCGACCCGCGTCACGTCCACGTCGCCGAGGTCGGCCAGCGCGGCCCGCACCTCGTCGCCGACGGCCCCGCCCACACCGCCCGACACGACCACGATCTCCGACAGCAGCAGCCTGCCCTCGACGACCTCGCGCAGCCGGCGCGGGTCGGACGACTGGATGCCGACCCGGCTGACCTCGGCCCCGGCGTCCCGCGCGGCGGCGGCCAGCGCGTAGGAGTTGACGTCGTAGACCTGCCCCTGGCCGGGGGTGCGGTCGACGTCCACCAGCTCCTCGCCGACCGAGATCACCGACACCCGCGGCCGGGGGTGGACCAGCACCTTGTTGCGGCCGACGGCGGCGAGCAGGCCGACCTGGGCCGCGCCGATGGACGCGCCGCGGCGCACCGCGACGTCACCGGTCTGCACGTCCTCGCCGGTGCGCCGGACGAACGCCGCGGACGGCACCGGTCGCCGCACGGTCACCTTCGCCGCGTGCCCGTCGGTGTAGCCGACGGGCACCACGGCGTCGGCCAGCGTGGGCAGGGGCGCGCCGGTCGCGACCCGGACCGCCTGGCCGGGTTGCAGCCGCCTGGGCTGGCGCGACCCCGCGGGGATCTCGCCCACCACCGGGAGCGTGACCGGTTCCTCGTTGGCGGCCTGCACGTCGACGCTGCGCACCGCGTAGCCGTCGACCGCCGCCTGGTCGAAACCGGGCAAGGCGCGCTCGGCGACGACCTCCTCGGCGCAGAGCAGGCCCTGCGACTCGGAGATCGCCACCCGCACCGGGGCGGGCCGCACCGCGGCGGCGACGACCCTGGCGAGCTGCTCGTCCACTGACCTCATGTGTTGAACCTCGATCTAGGCGTCGGCGAGGCGCGCCCGCAACCACTCCCCCAGCTCGGGCCCGTAGTCCGGGTGTTCCAGTGCGAAGTCAACCGCAGCTTTGAGGAATCCCCCCGGATTGCCCAGGTCGTGTCGCCCACCGCGGTGGACGACGACGTGCACCGGGTGGCCCTCGTTGATCAGCAGCGCGATGGCGTCGGTGAGCTGCAGCTCGCCGCCCGCGCCGGGCGTGATGCGCTTGAGGGCGTCGAAGATCGCCCGGTCGAGCAGGTAGCGGCCGGCCGCGGCGAACGTCGAGGGGGCGTCCTCGGGCTTGGGCTTCTCGACCATGCCGACGACCTGCTTGACGTCGTCGTCCCCGGTGTCCTTGACGTCGAAGACGCCGTAGGCGGAGATCTGGTCCTTGGGGATGTCGAACGCGCACAGCACGCTGCCGCCGAGCTTCTCGCGGACCGCGGCCATCTTCTTCAGCACGCCGGTGGGCAGCACGAGGTCGTCCGGCAGGAGGACCGCGACGGCCTCGTCCTCGCCGGTCAGGTTCGGTTCCGCGCAGGCGACCGCGTGGCCGAGGCCGAGGGCCTTCTCCTGGAGGGCGGTCTCGACGGCGAGCAGGTTCGGCGCGCGGCGGACCTTGGCGACCAGGTCGTGCTTGCCGCGTTCCTCGAGCGTCGCCTCCAGCTCGGGCTGCGCGCGGAAGTACTCCGCGACCGCGTCCTTGCCGGGGGAGGTCACGATCACGAGCTTCGTCGCGCCGGCTTCGGCGGCCTCGGTGGCGACGAGTTCGATGCCAGGGGTGTCGACGACCGGCAGCAACTCCTTGGGCACCGCTTTGGTGGTGGGCAGGAAGCGCGTGCCGAGTCCCGCCGCCGGCACGATTGCTGTCTGGAAGGCGCTCATGGCCTGCGAGCGTAACGGCGCGCTTAGGGTGACCTGCCATGACGTCCCGTGAACGTGACCGGAAGGCGACGCTGCGCACACGGCTGCGGGCGGCACGGCGGGGCGCGACCATGCCGCCGATGTCGGCCGAGGCGCTGCTCGCCGTCGCCGCTTACGACGTTCCCGCTGGTGGGACGGTGTGCGCTTACGTCGCTTCGGCGGTCGAGCCGGGGTCGTTGGCGATGGTGGAGGCGCTGCGGTCGCACGGGCTGCGGGTGCTGCTGCCGGTGGTGGTCGGGGAGGCGTTGGACTGGGCCGCCTACGACGGCCGGTTGCGCGTGGGCGCGTTCGGGTTGCGGGAGCCGGTGGGGCTGTTGCTGGGGGCGGCGGCGGTCGGGGAGGCGGCACTCGTGCTGGTGCCGGCGTTGGCGGTGGACCACGGCGGGGTGCGGCTGGGCCAGGGCGGCGGGTACTACGACCGGGCGTTGGAGTTGTCCACAGGTCCGGTGGTGGCGGTGGTGCGGGACGAGGAGTTCGTGCCGTCGTTGCCGGCGGAGCCGCACGACGTTCGGGTGGACGCCGTGCTGACCCCTGGGCGTGGGCTGGTGCGGCTGCCGCTGTGACGTTGACCTGTGATGTTTGCGCCACCTGTGCCGGGTGGCGCATCATCGGTGTTGGCACTCGCGACGCAGGAGTGCCAACCAGGACTCGTGGAGGGTTCACCGTGCCGACCTACCAGTACGCCTGCACCGAGTGCGACCACCGGTTCGAGGCGGTGCAGTCCTTCTCGGACTCCGCGTTGACCGCGTGCCCCGAGTGCTCCGGCAAGCTGCGCAAGCTCTACGGCGCGGTCGGTGTCGTGTTCAAGGGCAGCGGCTTCTACCGGACCGACAGCCGTTCGTCGTCGTCTTCGTCCTCCTCTTCTTCGTCGTCGTCTTCGTCTTCGTCGAAGAGCGAGTCGTCCACGTCTTCGTCCTCTTCGACCCCGGCTGCCGCCGCCTCCTGACCGGCTGGTTGTCCACAGGCCCCCGAGTTGTCCACAGCTCGGGGGTTCGCACTGTCCGACCGGCGAATCCCTTCGTAACGTCGAGACCGTGCTCCTCCACCTCAGAAGGATCCTGGCGGGCCTGTTGGCCCTGGTAGCCGTCGGTGTGGCCCTGATGCCGGACCGAGGTGCCGTCGACGTCGCGGTGACCGCGCGCGACCTGCCGCCCGGCGTGCCGCTGGGCGGGGAGGACGTGCGGGTGGTCGCCGTCCCGACCGCGTTCGCGCCCGCGGGGGCGGTGTCGCGGGAGGAGGCGTTAGGCCGGGCGCTGGTGGGCGGTGCCAGGTCGGGCGAGCCGCTGACGGACGCGCGGCTGACGCCAGCTAATCCGGGCGTGTCGTCGGTGGCCGTGCGGCTGGCCGACGCGGGCGTGGCGGGCCTGCTGCGACCGGGCAGCCGGGTGGACGTGGTGGGGGCGGAGTCCACCGTGCTGGCCTCGGACGCCTCGGTGGTCGCCGTGCGCGACGGCGAGGTGGTCGTCCTGTCCGCCACCCACACCGCAGCCCGCCGCCTGGCCGCCGAAACCCTGGCCGGCCCGGTCGCCCTGGTCCTGCGCTGACACACCGCCCACCCACCCACCACCGCCCATCCGCCCACCACCGCCCATCCGCCCACCACCGCCCATCCGCCCACCACCGCCCGTCCACGCAGCCCCGCCCGTCCACGCAGCACCACCACGGCGGGTCCGCCCTATCCCCGACCCGAACCACCCACCAGCCGCCGTCTGCCGCTGCCACCCGCCGGCCGCACTGCCACCGCCCAGCCCGCACCGCCGTGCATCGGGCCGCACGAACGGCACGGGCCGCACCACCAACCGCACACCTGCCCACCAACCACCGAACCGCCGGTCAGCCCGACCACCACCCCCCGCACGCCCTGAACACCGAGCCGCCCATCACCCCAGCGGCCGCCGCCTCGACCTCCCAGGGGTCACCGCACCACTCAACGGCGGCTCCACGGGCGACCCAGCAGCCGCCAAGAGCGGTCGGGGGGCAGGTTGGCGGCACCCAGGGGCGGCCCCGGCCGGGACCCGAGGTCGACTCGCCGGCAGCCCAACAGCGGCCCGACGGGCGACCAACGGCCGGTCGTCGGCAGCTCGATCGGCAGCCCGGCGGTGGGTAGGCGGTGGCACGGCCTCCCGTTCGACGCAGCCCGTCAGCTGCCCAGGGGCGGCCGAGCAGCCCGACAGTGGCCCGACGGGCGAGCCAGCGGCCTGGCCACCAGCCAGCGGTCGGTCGGCAGCTCGGCGGCAGTCCGGCCGCGCCTCGGCGGGTGACCGGCAGCGGGTGGTGGCAACCGGTGGCAACCGGTGGCGGGCTCGGCGGAGGCTCGGCCGCGACCCCGCGGGTGACCGACGGCGGATAGGCGGTGGCTTGGCCGCAGGTGGAAGGCGGCTTGGCGGTGGTTCGGCCGTGAGTCTGTGGCGGGGTCGGCGGTGGCGTGGCCGTGGGTGGCCAGTGGCCAGTGGCCAGTGGTGGTCGGGTCGGCGGTGGTTCGGTGGCCGGGTGGGAAGTGGCCCCCGCGTGGTCGGGCCCCGCGTGGTCGGGCGGCCGCTGACCGGTTGACCGCGCCGCGACACACAGGCCGGCAACGTCACCGATCGGCTTCTGGGCGTTACCCTCCGCTAGCCCCCAACCCGTACCCCGAACGGAGGAACCAGACCGTGATCAAGGGCTTCAAGGACTTCCTGATGCGCGGCAACGTGATTGATCTCGCCGTGGCGGTGGTCATCGGTGCCGCGTTCACCGCGATCGTCACCGCGTTCACGACGAACCTGATCAACCCGATCATCGCGTTGTTCGGCGGCAGCAACGTCAACGGCCTGGCCGTGCAGCTCGGCAGCAGCGACAAGACGATCGTCGACTTCGGCGCGATCATCACCGCGGTGATCAACTTCCTGATCGTGGCGGCGATCGTCTACTTCATCTTCGTGCTGCCGATGAACAAGCTGAAGGAACGGCGCAAGCGCGGCCAGGAGCCGGGCCCCGCCGAGCCGACCGACGTCGAGCTGCTCAAGGAGATCCGCGACCTGCTCGCCGCCCAGCGCCAGCGCCAGGACTGACCGCGCGCCGACACCAAGGCTGATCGCGCGCCAGCGCCAGGACTGACCGCGGAAGGGGTCGTCCGACCGACACGGGACACGGCCGGGCTTGCCTAGCATCGCCCGGTCACCCGCCGACGAGACCGGAGGTGAGGGAACCGGAGGCCCCTGATCGCACGAGCAGATGCGCCCGACGACCGGGGTGAAGTTCGCCGCCGCACACGCGGTCCTCGTCGGCGGGAGGGTGCTGTTGCTTCGGCGGCGCGGCTCGGCCACGCCGCTTCGGCACGTCGATCGTGCAGGTGCACCACGGGCACGCCGACGGTCAGCGTCGGCGGTTGATCCGCGGCTGGGGACGGAAGCGTCGGTCGCGGGTCAGCCGCCGTGGTGCGGAGGTCGGTTGTCCTCGTACCACCGGTCGTCGCGCCCGGTCGGGCGGGGTTCGTCCGACGAGCCCTCCGGCAGCACGTCACCGAAGACCTCGGCCAGCCGACGACGCCGTGCCGCCTCCTCCGCGGCAGCGGCGGCCGTGGCGGCGTCGGCGTCGTCAGCCGGCTCGGTCACGACTCGTCCAGCCCCGACAACTGCTCGATCACGTAGGGCACGAGGGCGGACAGCGTCGCCATGCCGTCGCGCACCGCCGACCGCGACCCGGCCAGGTTCACCACGAGGGTGCTGCCGGACACGCCGACGAGCCCCCGCGAGATGCCCGCGTCCACGGCCCCCGCCGCCAGGCCCGAGGCCCGCAACGCCTCCGCGATGCCGCTGATCGGCCGGTCGAGCACGCCCTGCGTGGCGTCCGGCGTGACGTCGCGCGGCGACACGCCCGTGCCGCCTACGGTGACGACCAGGTCGACCCCACCGATGACCGCGGTGTTCAGTGCGGCGCGGATGCCCACGACCTCACCCTCCACCGCGACCGTGCCGTCGACGATGAACCCTGCTTCCTCCAGCAACTCCGTGACCAGCGGGCCAGTGCTGTCGTCGTGCTCACCGTGCGCCACCCGGTCGTCCACGATCACGACGAGGGCGCGTCCCAGGCGCTGCGCGCTGCGTTCCATGCGCGTCACCGTAACCAATCGGCGGACCCGGCGGTTCCGTGACGTCACGCTGCCGCGACCGCGCGGCCGTCCCGCCTCCGGTGACGTGCGGGTTCTCCCCGGCGGCACGTCCGCCACGCCGGGGGACCCCCGCCGAGGTGAAGGCTCGCGTCTTCCGGGCGGCAAACGGCCACCGCCGAAGGCCACACGCCCTCACGCGCCGAACACGACACGTCCGCGTGCCGAACACCACATGCCCGCGTCGAGCAGCAGGCACCCGAGCGGCACGAGGCGGCCCGGCGGGTGCGGCGCACCGCGGGTGGCAAGCGGTTGCCGGTCAAGCGGTGCGTGGTGCGCTCAGCGGCAGCCGCACCTCGAACCGGCAGCCGGGGCCGTGGTTGCGGGCGGTGATGGTGCCGTGGTGGGCCTCCACCAGGCCGCGCGCGATGGCCAGCCCCAGCCCGCCGCCGACCGGCTGCCGGTGCGGCGTGCCGCGGAACGCCACGTCGAACACCCGCGGCAGGTCGGCGTCCGGGATGCCGCCGCACCCGTCGTCCACGCGCAGCACCGCCGACGAGCCCTCCACCTCCACCCGCACCTCCACCACGCCCTCCGGCGGGGTGTGGCGGATCGCGTTGGACAGCAGGTTGCGCACGACGCGCGCCAGCTCCGGGTCGCTGCCCGGCACCACCGGCCACGTCACCGCGTCGCCCCGCAGCCGCACGCCCTTGCGCGCGGCGACCGGGCGCTCCGCCGCCACGACCTCGCTCACCACGTCCGCCAGCGGCACGTCCGCGAACGTCAGGCGCAGCGCGCCGGCGGTGATCCGGGACAGCTCGAACAGGTCGTCGACCATCCGCGACAACGCCTCGGCCTCGCCCGAGATCCGCCCCGCGTACTCGGCGACCTCGTCGCGCCGCGCCACCACGCCGTCGGCCAGCGCCTCGGCCATCGCCCGGATCCCGGCCAGCGGCGTGCGCAGGTCGTGGCTGATCCACGCCACCAGCTCGCGCCGCGACGCCTCGGCGGCCCGTTCCCGCTCCCGCGCCTCGCTCTCCCACACGCTGCGCCGCGCCACCGCCCGCCCGAGCAGGACCGCCGTCGGCACGGTCACCAACGCCACCAGCAGGCACACCAGCAGGGCCGTGGTGAGGATCGGGGTGAACATGAACCCGCTCACCGCGAGCACCCCGCCGAGGGTCGCCACCACCGGCACGAGCGCCAGCACGGTCAGCGCGGTGGCCAGCGACCCGTTCGACGACCGCCGCAGCACCACCGCCCCGACCAGCGCGAGCGGCAGCGAGAACAGCACCGCGTACGGCAGGACGTGGTAGATCTCGGTCAGCATCACGCGCCGCCGTCGTACCGGTAGCCGACGCCCCACACGGTGGCGATCCGCACCGGCCGCGCCGGGTCGGCCTCCACCTTCTCCCTCAACCGTCGCACGTGGACGGTCACGGTGGACCGGTCGCCGAACTCCCAGCCCCACACCCGCGACAGCAGCTCGGTCCGGCCGAACGCCGTGCCGCGGTGGGTCAGGAAGAACACCAGCAGGTCGAACTCCCGCGTGGTCAGCGACAGCTCCCGGCCGTCCAGCCACGCCGCCCGCGCGCCGACGTCCACCCGCAGCCCGCCGTCGGTCAGCACCGACGCCGACCGCGCCGGCGCCACCCGCGACCGCCGCAGCACCGACGTCACCCGCAACGCCAGCTCACGCGGGCTGAACGGCTTGGTCACGTAGTCGTCCGCGCCGAGCCGCAGCCCGGCGATCCGGTCCTCCTCCTCGCCCAGCGCGGTCAGCATCACCACCGGCACCGCGCTGCGTGCCCGCAGCCGCCGGCACACCTCCAGCCCGTCCACGCCGGGCAGCATGAGGTCCAGCACGACCAGGTCCGGCTCGCGCTCCGCGACCCGCCGCAACGCGCTCTCGCCGTCGCCGACCAGCTCCACCTCGTGCCCGGCCAGCTCCAGGTACCGGCGCACCACGTCGCGCACGGTCACGTCGTCGTCCACGACGAGCACCCGTCCGGTTGTCTCACCCACGTCACGCCCCACAGTCGGTCGGCAGTCGACCGCAGTGTGCCGCCCGCACGGGCGACGCACGGCAAGAGGCCGCACGCCGACGGGTGAGGGCACCCCGCCGGTATGCGGCCTCCACGACCGGCTCGGGCACGTGAGCCGGGGCTTGCGGGCCTAGCGGATCTCCACGGGCTGGCTGCCGAGCGTCACCTCGACCGTGCGGTTCCCGCCGATGGTGAGCTGCACCTTGTCGCCCGGCGCGCGGGACCGCACGGCGGCCACCAGGGCGTCGGAGGTGTCGATGGGCCGGTCGCCGAACTTGGTGATCACGTCGCCGGCCTTGATGCCGGCCGCCTCGGCCGCGCCGCCGCCGGTCACGGCCCGGATCTCCGCGCCGCCCTCCCGCGCGTCCACCACCTGGACGCCGAGCACGGTCTGGGTGGCCTTGCCGGTCTCCGACAGCTCCTTGGCCGTGCGGCGGGCCTGGTCGATCGGGATCGCGAAGCCGATGCCGACCGAGCCGCCCTGCGACGACTGGCTGGAGTTTGGGCTGTAGATGGCCGAGTTGATGCCGACGACCTGGCCGCGCATGTTCACCAGCGGGCCGCCCGAGTTGCCGGGGTTGATCGCGGCGTCGGTCTGGATCGCGTTGAGCACGGTCTCCACGCCGCCCTGCTGGCCGCCGGCGCGCACCGGGCGGTTCAGCGAGCTGACGATGCCGGACGTGACCGTGCCGTTGAGGTCGAACGGCGAGCCGACGGCCACGACCTGCTGGCCGATCCGCAGGTCGCCGGAGTTGCCCAGCTCGGCGGTGGGCAGGCCGGAGACGTCCTCCATCTTGACCACGGCGAGGTCGGACGTGGGGTCGCGGCCGACGATCTTCGCGTCGAACGCGCGGCCGTCCTGGAGCTTGACCTGGATCGGGCCGCCGTTGGCGGCGGTCTCGACCACGTGGTTGTTGGTGAGCACCAGGCCGTCGGAGCTGAGCGTGAACCCGGACCCGGCGCCGCCGCTGACCTGCACCTGGACCACGGTCGGCAGCACCTTCTGGGCCACCTGCTCGATCGAGCCCGCCGGGGCGTCGGCGCTCTGCTGCGCGGGCGGGGCCTGGTCGAGCGCGTTGGTGACCGGCCGGGCCTCCTCGGCGGCCTGGAAGCCGACGTAGCCGCCGACACCGCCCGCGACACCGCCGACGGCGAGCACGAGCGCCGCGACGCCGGCGACGACCTTGCCGCGTCCCCGCGGCCGGGGCGGCGCGGCCGGCGCGGCGCCGGGGTGCGCGTAGTAGGGGCCGCCGGGCTGCGCCGACCCCGAAGGGGTCGGGATCGGCGAGCCGGCGTGGTCGTGTCCGACGCCCTGGTGCGGCACGCCGTACGGACCGGTGTGCTCCGGGCGGTGGAAGCCGGCGTGCCAGCCCTCCGACCCGGACCCCGGCAGTCCGGCGCCGCCCTGCACGGCGCCGGACCCACCGGTTGCGGTCTGGCCCGCGCCGCCCTGCACAGCGCCGGCCACACCTGCTCCGGTCGGACCGGCGCCGCCCTGCACGGCGCCCACCCGACCGGTTCCCGACTGGCCGGCGGCGGCCGACGAGCCGAAGTCATCCGGGTGACCGGCGCGGTGCGCGGCCGGCGACCCGGGTACGGGCCCGGCGGCGCTCGGGTGAGCGACCGGCGAGCCGGAGTTCGAGGGGTCGTTCGTGGTGACGCTGTCGGGCCGGAGCGCGTCGTCGCCGGCCGTCCCGGCGACCTCGGCGGGCCGGCCGGCGCTGCCCTGCACAGCGCCCGCCGACCCGCCGGTCACGTCCTCCGACCGCGACGGGCCTGCCTGCCAGGCGCCCGGCGCACCGGTGGACCCCGACGCGCCGGCGCCGCCCTGCACGGCACCCGCGTCGTCGGCGTCGTCCTGACCGAGTCCGGCGCCGCCGCCACGGGCCCACGGGCTCGGCGGCTGCGACTGCTGCGAGTGCGGCGGCTGCGACTGCTGAGGCGGCTTCGGCTGCTCGTCATCGGTCATGTCCACCACTGTGCGGTGCCCGCCTGAGAGCAGCCTTAAACGAAACTGGGCATCAGTTGTGAGTCGCGGCGCGAGCGTGACCCGGACGGGTCATCCGGCGGTCCCGCGCAGCCGCTCGGCGATCTGCTCCGGGGTCGCGTCGTTGATCCACACGCCCATGCCCGACTCGGAGCCCGCGAGGTACTTGAGCTTGTCCGCGGTGCGCAGCACCGAGAACACCTCCAGGTGCAGCCAGGCCAGGTCACGGCCGGTGCGCACGGGGGCCTGGTGCCAGGCCGCGATGTAGGGCAGCGGGCGGTCGTAGAGCGCGTCGAGGCGGTGCAGCACGGTCAGGTAGAGGGCCGCGAAGTCGTCGCGCTCGGCGTCGGACAGGGCGGGCAGGTCGGGCACCTGCCGGTGCGGGACCAGGTGCACCTCGACCGGCCAGCGGGCCGCGGCCGGCACGAACGCCGTCCAGTGCTCGCCCTCCGCGACCACCCGCGTGCGGGCCGCACGTTCGGCGGCCAGAACATCACCCATCAGTGGACGGCCGTGTGACGCTTGGTAGTCCGCCGCGACGGCCAGCATCCGCTCCGTCTTCGGGGTCACGAAGGGGTAGCCGTAGATCTGCCCGTGCGGGTGGTGCAGCGTGACGCCGATCTCCTCGCCCCGGTTCTCGAACGGGAAGACCTGCTCGACGCCCGGCACCTCGTTCAGCGCCGTCGTGCGGTCGGCCCACACGTCCACCACCGTGCGGACGCGGGACGCCGGCAGCGAGCCGAACGACGTGGTGTGGTCGGACGTGAAGCACACGACCTCGCACCGGCCGCGCCCCGGCGCCCGCGCCACCATCGGCATCCCGTCCACAGTGGACGGCAGGTCGGGCACGCCCTCGGCGAACGACGGGAACCGGTTCTCGAACACCACCACGTCGTAGCTCGACTCGGGGATCTCGGTCGGCTTGCCCGGCGTCGACGGGCACAGCGGGCACAGGTCCGCGGGCGGCTTGTAGGTGCGGGTCTGGCGGTGCGCCGCCATCGCCACCCACTCGCCGGTCAGCGGGTCGCGCCGCACCTCCGACAGCGGCTGCGCGCGCGGCAGGTCGCGGGTGTCGACCGCGTCGCGCGGGGGCGCGTCGGGCGTGTCGTCGAAGTAGATGATCTCTCGACCGTCGGCGAGCTTCCCGGTCGTGCGCCTCACGCCAGTTCCTCTCCGCGTCCCGGCACGTGCGCCAGGATTAGCTCTCCCACCTGCTCGCCGAGCACCGCGCGGGCGGGCTCGGCCAGTCCCTCGTCGGTCACCAGCACGTCCGCCTCGTCGAGCGCGGCGATGGTGGAGATGCCGACGGTGCCCCACTTCGTGTGGTCGGCGACCACGACCACGCGGCCGGCCGCGTCGACCAGCGCGCGGTCGGTCTCGCTCTCGTTCAGGTTGGGCGTGGTGAAGCCGGAGCGCTCGGCCATGCCGTGCACGCCCAGGAACACCACGTCCAGGTGCAGCGACCGCAGCGCCTGCACGGCCACCGGTCCGACCAGCGCGTCCGACGGGGTGCGGACGCCGCCGGTCAGCACGACCGTGCGGTCGGTGCGCCCGCTCTGCTGGAGCACGTCGGCGACCCGGATCGAGTTCGTCACCACGGTGAGGTCCGGGATGTCGTCGAGGAACCGGGCCAGCGTCCACGTGGTCGTGCCGGCGGACAGGCCGATCGCCGTGCCGGGGCGCACCAGGCCCGCGGCGAACGCGGCGATGGCCTCCTTCTCCGGCAGCTGGCGCACCGACTTCGCCTCGAAGCCCGGCTCGTCGGTGCTGCGGCCGACCACGGACGTGGCGCCGCCGTACACCTTCTCCACCAGGCCGCGCGCGGCCAGCACGTCCAGGTCGCGGCGCACGGTCATGTCCGAGACGCCCAGCCGGACGACCAGGTCGCTCACCCGCACCGCGCCGGTGCGGCGGACCTCTTCCAGGATCACCGCTTGTCTCTGGCGGGCCAGCACGTCACACCTCTTCTTCCCGGACCACGACCACGCCACCGGCGGGCACGACCACGCGGCCCGACGCCCGTGCGCCGGACAGCAGCTCGACCCCCACCGCGGGCAGTTCGGCGTCACGGCCACCGTGGTTGATCGCAACCAGCCACGATACGGCGGATCCCGCCGCGCCACCGCGCCGACGCACCACCTCGACCTCGCCGCCGCTGGGGCCGACCGCGACCCCGGCCCCGTCGAGCGCGGTCCGCAGCAGCCGGTCCAACCCGTCGTCGCCCAGGCCGCACGCCACGTACCAGGCGACGCCGGCGCCGCGGCCGGTGCGGGTCACGGCCGGGACGCCGGGCAGCGGGCCGTCGACGTAGGAGGCGACGACCTCCGCGCCGTCGGCGTGCAGGTGCTCGGTCCAGACGGTCGCCGACGAGCCGTCGTCCAACGCCACCGCCTCGCCCGCGCGCAGCGGGTGGAACTCCTCGGTCCGCACGCCGAGCAGGTCGCGGAACGCGCCGGGGTAGCCGCCGAGGTGCACGTGGCCGCGCGGGTCCGTGATGCCGGAGAGGTACGTGACCAGCAGGTGGCCGCCTTCGGCGACGTAGCGCTCGTACGGGCTCGCGTCGTCCACCAGGTACAGCGCCGGGACGACGACCAGCGGGTACTTCGCCGGGTCCGCGTTCGGCGGCACGAAGTCGACCGTCACGCCGGCCCGCCACAACGCCCGGTAGTAGGCGAAGACGTGCGCCTGGTAGTCGAAGTCCGCGGTGGGGTGCGCGGGTTGGCGCAACGCCGCCCACGAGTCGTAGTCGAAGACGATCGCCACCGAGGCGTCCACGGTGGACCCGACGAGCCCGGCGATCCGCGCGTACTCCGCGCCGACCTGCTCGACCTCGCGGAACACCTTCGTGTCCGGGCCGGCGTGCGGCACCATCGCCGAGTGGTAGCGCTCCGCGCCCGCGCGGGACTGCCGCCACTGGAAGAACAGCGTGCCGTCCGCGCCGCGCGCCAGGTGCCCGTAGGAGTTGCGCCGCAGCTCGCCGGGCAGCTTGGCGACGTTGCGCGGCTGCCAGTTGACCGCCGACGTGGAGTGCTCCATCAGCAGCCACGGCCGGCCACCCGCCAGGCCGCGCACCAGGTCGGCGGAGAACGCCAGGTCGACGTGCCGCTCCGGGTCCTCGGCGCGGGTGTAGTGGTCGTTGGAGACGAAGTCGACCTCGGCGGCCCAGCGCCAGTAGTCCAGCGCGGAGAAGTTCCACGTCACCATGAAGTTCGTGGTCACCGGGACGTCCGGGGTGACCTCGCGCAGCACGTCCCGCTCGGCCTTGAACAGCTCCAGCAGGGCGTCGGAGCCGAACCGGTCGAAGTCCAGCAGCTGGCCGGGGTTGCCCAGGGTGGGCGTGGCGCGCGGGGGCAGGACCTGGTCCCAGGCGGTGTAGCGCTGGCTCCAGAACGCCGTGCCCCACGCCTCGTTCAGCGCGTCGAGCGTGCCGTGGCGGGCGCGCAGCCAGGCCCGGAACGCCTCCGCGCAGCGGTCGCAGTAGCAGCGGGAGACGTGGCAGCCGTACTCGTTGTTGACGTGCCACGCGGCCAGGGCGGGGTGGTCACGGTACCGCTCGGCGAGCGCGCGGGCGAGCGCGACGGCCTTGGCGCGGTAGGTCGGCGAGCTGGGGCAGTACGCCTGGCGGGAGCCGTGCGCGAGGCGGACGCCGTCGGCCGTCACCGGCAGCGTGTCGGGGTGCGCGGAGCTGAGCCACGGCGGCGGGGAGGCGGTCGCGGTGGCCAGGTCGACCCGGATGCCGCCCTCGTGCAGCAGGTCGAGCACGCGGTCGAGCCAACCGAACTCGTAGCGGCCGTCCTCGACCTCCAGCAGGGCCCACGAGAAGATGCCGACGCTGACCAGGTTCACGCCGGCGCGCCGCATCAGCGCGACGTCCTCGGCCCAGACCTCCTCCGGCCACTGCTCGGGGTTGTAGTCGGCGCCCCACGCCGGGCCGCGCACACCGGTGGGCCAAGTCGTCATGAAGCCAAGACTGGTCGATCTGGCACGCCAACGTCAACACAGTCAAACAAGAACCCTCGGATTTCCGCGTGAAAGACGGGATCCGCCCTCCAGGTGTGAGCTGTCTTGTTGACTCCGTGTTCGCTTGGCGTCGTCCGTGTGACGTGGGCCTCGTATCCGCGGCGGCGGGTGTCGCTCTCTCAAACCGAGAACTGGCCGCACCCGTGAGAGGACGTCCCGATGTTCATCCGTCGTGCCCTGGCCGCCTGCACCGCCGCCGTGGCGGTCGGTTTCGCGGTGGCCCCGCCCGCCCATGCCACGTCGGCCACGCTGTACGCCGAGTTGGCCGAACTCGCCGATGAGCTGAACTCCCTGGCGTGGCCGGGACAGGACACCTACAACCACTACCCGGGCGAGTTAGGCCACCCGGACGGGGCGTCGACCGCCGTGTGGGGCACGCCGGGCAGCCCGACCACGTACGAGAGCAAGGCCAAGTGCGCGCCGCTGCTCACCCTCGCCCTGAGGCACACGTTCTCGTGGGCCACCGACAGCTACCTGACCACCGAGTTCGGCAGCACCAGCCCGACCTCGGCGCAGTACTACGACGGGTTGCAGGCGGGCGCCGACCACTTCACGGCCAAGACGACGGTGCCGAGCCTGGTGGCGGGCGACGTCATCGCGGTCAAGTACCTCGACTCCACGGGCGGCACCGGCGACGCGACCGGGCACACGATGATCGTCGCCGGCGCACCGCAGCTCTACAACCGCGACGGCAACGCGTCGACCCGCGAGTACGCCGTGCCGGTGATCGACAGCACCAGCAACCCGCACGGCGTGCCGAGCACGTGGTCCGGCTCCCCGGTGCACCTGTTCCCGGACACCCGCCGGTCGGGCACCACCGAGTACACCGGC
This sequence comes from Actinosynnema sp. NPDC059335, assembly GCF_042752395.1. Taxonomy (NCBI): domain Bacteria; kingdom Bacillati; phylum Actinomycetota; class Actinomycetes; order Pseudonocardiales; family Pseudonocardiaceae; genus Actinosynnema; species Actinosynnema sp. NPDC059335. Next base: position 41,290 of record NZ_JBHYXZ010000073.1, read on the forward strand.
GTCGGCCGCGGCTGGATCTTCATCAGCACCGGCTCCGACGACGTCCCGACCGGTCACTGGTGGGGCGCGAACGAGAACGTGACCACCCAGTACAAGCCCACCTCGACCCGCCCGATGGCCTTCGCCACCCTCCCCTGACCCGCGTGTCCTACGTTGAGAACGCGCGTGTCCTACGTTCGCGTACCCCGAGTTGAACGCTCAGGACGACCGGCCTTGTTCTGAACGTTCAACTCGGGTGTTCCGAACGTCTGTC
>NZ_JBHYXZ010000074.1:0-4580 GCF_042752395.1 Actinosynnema sp. NPDC059335
GGCGGGGCGGAATGCCGCCGGGGGGGGGGGGGTCCCCCGCCCCCCCCCCCGGCCCGGTCACCTAGGCTGGTGGCAGTTCACCTAGGAGGAAAACCAGCCGTGTCCGTCGTCGGTGTCCTCGCCCTCCAGGGCGACGTCCGTGAGCACCTCGTCGCGTTGGCCGAGGCCGACGTGCTCGCCCGCCCGATCCGCCGGCCCGAGGAGCTGGCCGAGGTCGACGGCGTGGTGCTGCCGGGCGGCGAGTCGACGGCCATCAGCCGGCTGCTCGCCACGTTCGACCTGCTGGAGCCGCTGCGCGCCCGGATCAAGGAGGGCATGCCCGCCTACGGGTCGTGCGCCGGGATGATCCTGCTCGCCGACCGCGTCCTGGACGGCCGGCCCGACCAGCACCAGCTCGGCGGGCTCGACATCGTGGTGCGCCGCAACGCGTTCGGCAGGCAGGTTGATTCCTTCGAGGCGGACCTCGACTTCACCGACGTGGGCGAGGTCCACGCGGTGTTCATCCGCGCCCCGTGGGTGGAATCGGCGGGATCGGACGTGGAAGTGCTCGCCAGGGTGCCCGAATCCGAGGACGCGGGGGATGCCGCCGGTAGGATCGTCGCGGTTCGGCAGGGGCACGTGCTCGCCACCTCGTTCCACCCGGAACTGACCGGCGACGGGCGCGTGCACCGCCTTTTCGTGGACATGGTCCGTGCCGCGGGCTGAGTATTCGACGGAGGAGAAATGAGCGGCCACTCAAAGTGGGCGACCACCAAGCACAAGAAGGCCGCAATCGACGCCAAGCGCGGCAAGCTCTTCGCGCGTCTGATCAAGAACATCGAGGTGGCGGCCCGCACCGGCGGTAGCGACCCGGACGGCAACCCGACCCTGTACGACGCCATCCAGAAGGCCCGGAAGAACTCGGTGCCGCTGGACAACATCGAGCGCGCCCGCAAGCGCGGCGGTGGCGAGGAGGCCGGCGGCGCCGACTGGCAGACCATCATGTACGAGGGCTACGGCCCCAACGGCGTGGCGGTGCTGGTCGAGTGCCTGACCGACAACCGCAACCGGGCCGCGTCCGAGGTCCGCACCGCGATGACGCGCAACGGCGGCTCGATGGCCGACCCCGGCTCGGTGGCCTACATGTTCACCCGCAAGGGCGTGGTGATCGTGCCCAAGGGAGACCTGACCGAGGACGACGTGCTGATGGCGGTGCTCGACGCGGGCGCCGAGGAGGTCAACGACCTGGGCGAGAGCTACGAGGTCGTGTCGGAGGCCGGTGACCTGGTCGCGGTGCGCAAGGCGCTCCAGGACGCCGGGTACGACTACGAGTCGGCGGAGGCCAACTTCCTGCCCTCGGTGACGGTGCAGCTGGAGGCCGAGGGCGCGCGGAAGATCTTCAAGCTCATCGACGCGCTCGAGGACTGCGACGACGTGCAGAACGTGTACGCGAACTTCGACGTGTCGGACGAGGTGATGGCCGAGGTCGGCTGACCCCGGTCCGCCGCCGTCCGTCCGGGCGGGCACCGGGCACAATGGCGTCCGTGTCGAACCCCCACGGCCCCTCCGTCCAGGACCTCAACCTGCGCAACTGGCTGCTGACGCAGGCCGAGCAGCACGGCCACGCCGTGGTCACGGTGCCCGAGGACGAGGAGGGCGCCGGCTACTCGTTCTCCGTCGGCGCGTGGCGCCGGTTCGGCGTGGCCGAGGCCGTGGTCATCGGCCTGCCGCCCGAGCACGCCCAGGTGCTCATCCGCGCCTACGTGGACCGGGCCCGGCGGGGGGAGCGGTTCGTGCCCGGCCGGCTGTACCACGACTTCTTCGAGGGCGTGCCGGTCACGTTCGAACGGGTCTTCAAGGGCTTCTACCCGGAGTTCTTCGGCAGCGCGTTCCTGCTCTACGGCAAGGGCGACTTCGCCGCCGTGCAGATCATCCTGCCGACCGCGGACGGCCGGTTCCCGTGGCACCACGACGCGCCGATGGGGTTCGGCGACTGGCAGCTCCTGCTGACCGAGAGCGGCCGCCCGGAGAGCTGGGAGCCCGGCGTCACCGGGCCCTGACCTGCGCCGCACCGCACCCGCGCCCCGGCGTCGTTGTCCGGGGAATGTTGTCAGGTGCGCGCGGGCCGACCGCTGACAACGCCGGCGGGTCTATCACTGTGGTGTGCGTCGAGACGTCGGGGACTCCGCACGCCGCGAGGGGGAGGCACGCCCCGTCCCGCGTAGTCGGGGAGCTGCGCGGGGCGGGGTGTGCGCGACCGGTCTTGGTCCCGGGGGCCCCGCCCGGACCGAGGAAAAGCCCGCGGGGAGGGCTTCCGATGAGCCCTCCCCGCGGGGAACACCTCCTTCGACCGACCGCCTAGGGCGTGCGCCCGAGCAGGGCGACCAACTTCGTCTGCGGGTCGGCGTCGTCGGGCACCGGCACCGGCGGGTCGAACAACCCGGTCGCCGCCCAGGTCTCCGCGTTCGGCTCGACGTACTCCAGCACCGCCTCGGCCAGGTCGGGGTCGATCCGCTCGTCCACCCCGAGGGCGCGGGCCAGGTCCCAGGCGTGCACCGCCAGGTCCGAGGTCATCTGCCAGCCGTACTCGACCGCCGTCGACTTGCCGTAGCTGAGGTGCACCGGCTTGAGCAGGGCCTTCGGCGCGATCCACGCCTCCCTGGCCGCGGCCGCCGCCAGCACCCACGAGTGCAGGGGGTCGTCGCCGAGCTGGTCGCCGTCGAACCTGTCGCCCACCTGCTCGACCGTGCAGCCGGCCAGCAGCTCGGGCGCCCAGAGCTGCTCGTGGACCAGGTGGTTCACCAGGTCCCGGACCGACCACTCCTTGCACGGCGTGCCCCAGTCCCACTGCTCGGGGCGCACCCGGCGCACCCGCGAGTCGAACTCCGTCATCGCGCGTCCGTGAGCCTCGATCAGATCCACCCCACGAGTGCACCAAACGTTGAACCCGGCCGCACCCCGAGCGTGTGGAGTGGGCCACTCGGCGGAACGTCGATTTCATCCGATACACCCGTACGGCGTAGCGTGGACCGGTACGCCTACGGCGACATCGTTGACACCCAGGAGGATCAGTGAGCGCCACGAGCGCCGTCTCCACCCCGCAGCGGGGCTTCTTCGGTCACCCCCGAGGACTGTCGACGCTGTTCTTCACCGAACTCTGGGAGCGCTTCTCCTACTACGGGATGAAGGCGATCCTCGCCTACTACCTGTACCGCTCCACCGCCGAAGGCGCGCTCGGGCTCGACAAGAGCTTCGCGTTGTCCCTGGTCGCCATCTACGGCTCGTCGGTCTACATGTCCGGCGTGGCGGGCGGCTGGCTGGCCGACCGGGTGCTGGGCGGCCAGCGGGCCGTGTTCTACGGCGGCGTGCTGATCATGTTCGGGCACATCGCGCTCGCGCTGCCGATCGGCGTGGCGGGCGTCTACACCGGCCTGGTCCTGATCGTCCTGGGCACCGGGCTGCTCAAGCCGAACATCTCGACCGTGGTCGGCGGCCTGTACGACCAGCAGGACCCGCGCCGGGACTCGGGCTTCACGATCTTCTACATGGGCATCAACCTCGGCGGCTTCCTCGCGCCGCTGGTGTGCGGTTTCCTCGGCGAGAACTACGACTGGCACCTCGGCTTCGGCGCGGCCGCCGTCGGCATGGCGCTGGGCCTGCTCGTCTACCGGCTCGGCCGGCGCGGCCTGGGCGACTCGGCCGCCGTGCCGCCGAACCCGCTGCCCGCGGCGGAGCGCGGCCGGGTGATCGGCCGGATCGTCGCCGTGTCGCTGGGCGCGGTGGCCGTGGTGGCGTTGCTGGTCGTGCTCGGGGTGCTGGGCGCGGAGGGCGTGATCAACCTGATCAGCCTGCTGTCGGTGCTGCTGCCGATCGGCTACTTCACCGTGATGATCCGCAGCAAGCGGACCACGAAGGTGGAGCGGTCGCGGGTGATCGCCTACGTGCCGCTGTTCATCGCGGCGGCGATGTTCTGGCTGCTGTTCGAGCAGAGCGCCACGGTGATCGCGGCGTTCGCCGACACCCGGGTCGACAACTCCTTCCTGGGCCTGACGTTCCCGCCGTCGTTCATCCAGTCCATCAACCCGGTGATGATCATCGCGGTGGCCCCGCTGTTCGCCCTGCTGTGGGTGAAGCTGGCCAACCGCCAGCCCGCGACGCCGCGCAAGTTCGGCTACGCGCTGCTGCTGGTCGGCTTGTCGTTCCTGCTGATGATGGTCGCGAGCCAGGGCGACCCGTCGGTGCGGGTGAGCTTCCTGTGGCTGGTGGTCATGTACCTGGTCATGACGTGCGGCGAGCTGCTGCTGTCGCCCGTGGGCCTGTCCGTGACGACCAAGCTCGCGCCGCGCGCGTTCGCGTCGCAGACCATGGGCCTGTGGTTCCTCGCCACGGCGGCCGGCTCCGGCGTCGGCGCGATCGTGGTGCGGTTCTACAGCGACGAGAACGCGGTGGCGTACTTCGGCGTGCTGGGCGCGGTGGCGATCGCGCTGGGCGTCGCGCTGGTCGTGGCCACGAAGGCGATCCACCGGTTGATGCAGGGCGTCCACTGACGTGACGCCGGCGGGGTGGGGGGGGGCGGGGGCGACCGAGCGTCCGAGCAGCTG
>NZ_JBHYXZ010000074.1:4590-19836 GCF_042752395.1 Actinosynnema sp. NPDC059335
CCCCGCCCACCCCGGGGTCGCGCGGGCCCGACACCTCCGGGCCGGGCGCGGCGCGCGCGCGCCGCCCCGCCCACCCCGCGCGGTCACCGGAAGGCGGCCGCGTGCCGCGCCGCCCAGTCGGCGAACGTGCCCGCCGGCCGGCCGAGCACCCGTTCGACGTCGGCGTGCACCCGCCGCTCGTCGGCGGTCGGCGTGCCGAGGATGTCCAGGGTGGCGTCCGCGACCACCTCCGGCATGAACGCCGCCATGCCGGCCCTGGCCTCCTCGCGGCTCAGCTCCACGAACCGCACCGGTTCGCCCAGCGCGTCCCCGATGGCGGCGACCTGCTGCCGCGGCGTGACCGCCTCCGGTCCGGTCAGCACGTACGTCCGGCCGCCGTGGCCCTCCTCGCGCAACGCCGCCGCGGCCACCGCGGCGATGTCGTCCGGGTCCACGACGGGCAGCGCCACGTCCGCGAACGGCGCGGCGGCCAGCCGCTGCTCCCGGATCGTCGTGGCCCACGCGTAGCTGTTCGAGGCGAACCCGCCCGGCCGCAGCACCGTCCACTCCAGGCCCGACCGCGTGACCGCCTCCTCCAGGTGCGGCGAGTGCCGCCCCGTGCCGACGCCCTGCGAGGACAGCAGCACGACCCGGCCCACCCCGGCCGCTCGGGCGTGGTCGAGCACGTCGCCGAGCACCGCGCCGCCGTCGCCGCGCGCCGTGAAGTCGCCGGAGGTCAGAAGGAACAGCACCGACGCGCCGTCGAGGGCCGGTCGCAGGCTGTCGGGCCGGGCGAGGTCCGCCCGCACGTGCCGCACGCCCGGCGGCGCCTCCCCGCGCGACACGGCCGTCACCCGCTCGCCCGCCCCGGCCAGCACCCGCACCAGCGCCCGGCCGACGTTCCCGGTCGCCCCTGTCACCACGATCATGTCCGCTCCCCGTTGTTCCGCTCTCGAACAACGGGGACGCTACTTCCCTCGATATAGTAGGTACCTAGAGGAAAGTAATGGCGGAAGGGGTCCGATGTGACTAGTGGCACAACGACCGAGCCCGAACTGGCCTGCCCCATCGCGCCGGTGGTGGACCTCGTGTTCAGCCGCTGGACGACCCCGATCCTCTGGGCGCTCAACGAGTACGGGCGGCAGCGGTTCGTGGAGCTGGCGCGCCGCATCACCACGATCACGCCCAAGGTGCTGACCCAGCGCCTGCGCCAGTTGGAGCGCGACGGGCTCGTCGTCCGCACCTACCACGCCGAAGTGCCGCCCAGGGTGGAGTACGAGATCAGCGACCTCGGGCGCAGCCTCGCGCCGTTGTTCGCGCACCTGGCCGAGTGGTCCGCGGCGAACCTGGACAAGGTCGAACGCGCGCGGCAGGAGCACGACGCCACACAGCGGGGCAGTGGTCCGCAGTAGTGCGGAAAGGGCGCAACGACCCGCCGCGGCGGCGGTGCGGCGGGTCGACGCGCGGTACAAGCATGCACCACTTCCCCGGGTTTCAGCCGAGGGTTTGCACGATCGGGTGGTGTTTTGTCGCGCCCGGCGTGACCGGGAACCGCGCCGGACCCCGAATCGCCCGGGACGGGCGGCGGTGCACCCGGCCCGCCGCCTTGAGGTCCGGGAAGCGGCGGAACAGCCCTCGCAGCGCCGCCGCGGCCTCCATGCGGGCGAGGCCCGCGCCGAGGCAGAAGTGGATGCCCGACGAGAACGCCAGGTGCTCGCGCGCGTTCGGGCGGTCCGGGTCGAACCGGTGCGGGTCGGCGAACACCGCCGGGTCCCGGTTGGCCGCCGCGAGCATGAGCATGATCGGCGTGCCCTTCGGCAGCCGCGTGCCCGCGACCTCGGTCGCCTCGAACGGCACCCGCACCGTGTACTGCACCGGCGGGTCGTGGCGCAGCGTCTCCTCGATGACGGCGTCCGCGTAGTCGGGGTCGGCGAGCAGGCGCTCGCGCACCCCGGGGTGGCCCAGCACCGCGAGCACCGAGTTGCCGATCAGGTTGACGGTGGTCTCGAACCCGGCCACCAGCAGCAGTTCCGTCGTGGCGATCAGGTCCTCGCGGGACAGGTCGTCGTGCGCCACCAACGCGGACACGATGTCGTCCCCGCCCGGGTGCCGCCGCCGGTGCGCGATCAGGTCGTCCAGGAACGCTTCGAACTCCCGCAACGCGGTCTGCAACGCCCGCAGGTCCCGCATGTCGCGCACGCCGTCGAGCGCGTTGACCAGCGCGCTGCCCCACCGGGCGAACGTCGCGTGGTCCGCGCCCGGCACGCCGAGCAGGTCGACGATCACCTGGATCGGCACCCTGGCCGCGAAGTCGCCCACGAGGTCGAACACCCCTCGGTCCGCCACCTCGTCCAGGTACTCCTCGACCACCCGCTCCACCGTGGCCACCTGCGCGCGCAGCCCGCGCGGCGTGAACCAGGGCGCGACCAACCGCCGCAGCCGGGTGTGCTCGGGCGGGTTGAGCACCAGGAAGGACTCCTCGACCGGGTTCACCAGCCGCCGCCCGTCGGGCTGCACCGACGAGTCCACCGGGGACAACTCGCCCGCGGACAGCGGCCCGAAACCGGGATCGCGCAGGATCGTGGAGCACAACTCGTGCGAGGCGGTGAGGTACAGCCCCATCTTCGTCTTCACCAGGAGCCCCTGCCCGCGCACCGACTCGTACACGGGGTAGGGGTCGTTGGTCGGGCTGAGCCCGAGCAACCGGGCGGCGGGGTCGCCGAGGAGGGCTTGCGCCCGGACGACGGTGCGCCCCAGGAACAGCAGCGTCGCGTTCTTCACCGTGGACGGCATGCCCCCACCGTGGCGTGATCGCGAGAAAGGTTCAAGCAACCGAAAACCGATCGCGACGCGGCGTCGCACCGCTCTACCCTCGCGCGCGATGACCACCGTGCTCTGGCTCCTCGGCCCGTCCGGCGTCGGCAAGTCGACGGTCGGTTTCCTGGTCCACCGCCTCTTCGACCGGGCGTCCTACGTCGACGCCGACCAACTCGGCCTCTGCCACCCGACGGCCGCCGACGACCCGGAGAACCACCGCGTCAAGTCGAAGGCGCTCGGCGCGCTGTGGCCGGAGTTCCGGGGTTCCCCGCTGGTCGTCTCCGGCTTCCTCAACACCCCGGAGGACGCCCGCCGGTACACCGACCGCCTGCCCGGCGCCGACATCACCCTGTGCCGGCTGCGGGTCCACCGCGACGAACTGCGCACCCGCTTCCTGGGCCGCGGTTGGCTCACCGAAGCCGTCGACCAGGCGCTCGCCGACGCGGAAGCCCTCGACGCCACCGACTTCGCCGACTTCACCGTGGACACCGACCGCCGCACACCGACCTCGATCGCCGCGGAAATCCGGAAGAGGTGGACCGCGTGACCACCGTGTGGATCTCCGGCCCCCGCGCGGTCGGCAAGTCGACCGTGGCCTGGGAGGTCTACCGCCGCCTCGTCACGACCACCAAGGCCGGCTACCTCGACGTGGCCCAACTGACCTTCGCCACCCCACCCCTCGACCTGCCCGCCACCGCCCGCCGCCTCCACGCCGTCCGCCGCGTCTACCTCGAAGAGGGCGCGCACCACCTGGTGATCACCGGCGAACACCACCCCGACCTCCTCCCCGACGCCAACCTCTGCTGGCTGCACGCGACCCACGACGACCTCGTCACCCGCCTGCTCCTGCGCGGCGCCGGCCAAGGCCCGGCCATCCCCGGCGACGACCTGCGCGGCCTACCCGACGAGCACCTGCGCCACCTCGCCAACCCCACCCCACCGCCACCTGAAGCCCACCTGGTCCTCGACACCACCGCCCAAACCGCCACCAACCTCGCCACCACGATCATCAACCACTTCTTCACCACCTAACCCCCACACGCCAACCCCCTGTCCTTCCCCAAAAAAGGGAGGGCTCCGTGCCATCCCGCCGACCTGGCGCAGCCCTACCGCACGTGTCAAGGGGGCGGCGTGCATGCATTGCCTGATTGTGTTCCTATACCGCCCCCTTGACGCGTGTGGTAGCCCTTGTGGAGGTCGGTGGGATGGCGCGGAGTCCGGCTCCGGCTGGTACGGGAGTTGACCGCCCGAACCCCTCCATCCTGCTGATCTGCCCGTCCGGCGAGGACGCTTTTTGCTTTTTGTTCGTTGGCGTGCGGTGCGGGTCCCGGGCTCTTTTTGACAGGGGGCCCTTCGGGGCACCACCGGCGGGCAAAGGCCGGGCGGGATGGGGGTAAAACGCGCCCGCCAAGCCTGCCCGGCTTCGTCCAGCCTACGGCACCCGAACCCATGTCAAATCGAGCCTCGGTGGGGAGGCTGCGGGTCCGTTGTGGGTCGTTGTTCTTGTTTCAGACTGCAGGCTGTGGATTGCTGCGTACGTCGGGGATTTGTTTCAGCGATTGACGACGAGTGAGGACAAGCGCCAGGTTCCGCCGTCCGGAGTGCGTTGTGGCGTCTCGGCCAGGGCCAGGTCGGGGAATCGCCGGAGGATTTCCGAGATGGCCACCTGCGTCTGCACCCGCGCGAACGCGGCGCCGAGGCAGAAGTGCGCGCCGTGCGAGTACCCGAGGTGGCCGGTCGGCTGCTCGCGCGTCACGTCCAACGCGTCCGGGTCGGCGTAGACGCGGGGGTCGCGGTTGGCCGAGACGATCGCCGTCATCACCGGTTCGCCCTTGCCGATCACCACGTCGCCGAACGCGACCTCCTCCGTCGCGAACCGGGGCACGGTGAGCAACTGGGGGCCGACCCACCGCGTCAGCTCCTCGACCGCGCGCGGCACCAGGGTGGGGTCCGCGCGCACGGCGGCGAGCTGGTCGGGGTGGGTCAGCAGCGCTTCCAGGCCGTTGACGATGAGGTTGGTCGGCGTCTGCCCGGCGATCACGAGCTGCCACACCAGGGTCACCAGCTCCGCGTCGGTGAACCGGTCGCCGTCCTCGTCGCGGACCCGCAGGAGCTGGGAGATCAGGTCGTCGCCCGGTGACGTCCGGCGCAGTGCGACGGCCTCGATCGCGCCCTCGACGATGTCCGGGATCGCGGCCAGGAACGCCGGGCCGTAGCCGCCCACGGCCGCCGCGCCGTACTCGCGCCACAGGCCCCGCTCCTCGGCGGGGATGCCCACCAGCTCGCAGATGACGTCCATCGGCAACGGCCGGGCGAAGTGCGCCAGCAGGTCCACCGGCCCGGTGTCCGGCAGGGCGTCGAGCAGCTCGCCGACGATCACCTCGATGCGCGCCCGGAAGCCCTCCGCCCGGCGCGCGGTGAACGCGGGCGCGGCCAGCTTCCGCAGCCGCAGGTGCTCCGGGCCGTTCATCTCGGACATCGTGCGCAGGTACGGCTTGCAGTGCTCCGGCACGCCGGGCAGGCCCATGAAGCTGTTGGCGCTCAACTCGAAGCGGGGGTCGGCGAGCATCGCCTTGGCGTCCTCGTGCCGCGTCAGCACCCACATGTCGCCCATGCCGGGCAGGCGCATCTTCGCCACCGGGCAGCGCTCACGGGCCTCCCCGTAAGCCGTGAAGGGGTCCGACAGCACCGCGGGGTCGGCGGGGTCGATCTCGGGAACGGTCAACGCGGTCCTCCATGCAGATGTTCAGTTCAGATGTTCTCATCATCTGAATGATGACGGTATCTTGACCACGCGACGCCTGGCAAACGGGGAGGGTGATGGCACGGCTGAGCAGGGCGGAGGCTCAGGAGCGCAACCGGGCGCGGGTGGTGGACGCCGCCCGGGCCGAGTTCGCCGAGCGCGGCTTCCGGGACGCGAAGATCGACACGATCGCGCAGCGCGCCGAGCTGACCCGGGGCGCGGTGTACTCGAACTTCCCCGGCAAGCGGGCCCTCTACTTCGCGGTGCTGGCCGAGTTGGCCGAACGCGCCGTGGCGCCGTCGAACCCCCAGCGCGGGACGAACCGCCGCGAAGCCCTCGGCGCGCTGGCCCGTGCCTGGGTCACCTCCGTCGGCCACGACCCGCTGGCGCGGGACTTCCTGCCCGAGGTCGCCGCCGAGGAGGTGACGCGCCGGCCGTTCACGCAGCTCATGAAGCTGGACGCGCTGCTGGTCAGCCTCGCGCTGGAAGCCGTCGAACCGGTCGTGACGCCGCCCGGCTCGCCGCCGCCCCGCCTGGTGCGGCTCGCCGAGACGGTGCTGACCACCCTCTCCGGCGCGAGCGGGCTCGCGGCCGCCGCGCCGGGGTTCGTGGAGCCGTTCGACGTGATCAGCGCGTGCGAACGCCTCGCCGGCCTGGACCTCAACGACTGGTGGGCGACCCCGCCCGGCGCGGCGGTGCGGGACGACGACCGGCCGTGGAGCCCGCCGACCGTCGTGGACCTCGTGCGGGGCTCCGAGGTGACGCCGGACGAGGACGGCGTGGTGGTCGTGCTGGGGCTGAACCGGCTGGCGGCCGTGGAGGAGGCGGTGCGGGCGGACGTGCCGGTGACGCTCGCGATGGTCACCGCGACGCCGGCCGAACTCGCGCCGCTGGCGCGGCTGGTGGTGGCGCAGGTGTGCGCGGGCCTGCGGGAGGCGTTCCCGGTCCGGGCGTGGCCCCGGCTGCGGGTGGTGTGCGACGAGACCGGCGCGCTGGCCGCCGCCGCGGGCGTGCCGGCGGTGAGCGACGAGACCGAGACCGCGGTCCGCGTCGAGCGCGGCCGGGTCGTGGCGCGGGCCGAGGGGTCAGGCGCGGGTCACGCGGTCAGCGCCGGGGCTCGGGCACGGACCGGGTGACGGGCCTGGTCGCGGGTCTCGCGGCGGCCGGCCGGCGTTCCAGGGCCTTGCGGAAGTCGGCCGGGATGGGGGTGCTGCGCAGCTCCGGCGTGCCGAAGGAGACGTACCGGTTCCAGCCCGTGGCGACCGGCGTGCCGTCCACGTCCGCGTCGAAACCCATGGTCAGCGTCGTGGTGCCGAGCGTGCGCACCCGCACCGCGATCCGCAGCAGGTCGTCGAACCGGGCCGGGGCGAGGTACCGGATGGACGTCTCGGCCATCACGAAGTCGATGCCGTGCTTCTCCAGCTCCCGGTAGGAGCCCAGCAGCGACCGCAGCGCCTCCACCATCGCGGCCTCGAAGAAGACCGGGTAGCGGGAGGCGTGGACGATCCCCTGGCGGTCGCAGTCGACCGGGCGCACCCGCACCCGGTGCACGTGGGCAGGTCGCGCGTCAGCCATGTCGGCGATCCTATGGGTCACCCACCCGGTGTGTCCCGATCCCGCGAAGAGCGCTGCGGGTGACGACGGGTCAGCCGGACCGGCGATGCCGGCGCACGCTCTCCTCGACCAGGTCGAGCACCGGTTCGAGGTCGTCGGCCGGCAGGCCCATCGCCAGGTGCGACACCAGGCCCTCCAGCACCAGCTCCAGGAACGACGTCAGCACGTCCACGTCCACGTCGTCGCGCAGGTTCCCGGCCTCGCGCTGGCGCTCCAGCCGCTGCCGCGTCGCGTCGGTGAGCTGCCGCGACCGCTCCGCCCACCGCGCCCGGAACTCCGGGTCGGTGCGCAGCCGGCGCGACACCTCCAGCCGCGTGCCGAGCCAGTCCGCCGGGTGCTCGACGTCCTCGGGGTCCGGCGGGTGCAGCAGCTCCCGCATCACCTGCACCAGGCCCTGCTCCGCGACGACCTCGGCCATGCGCAGCGCGTCGTCCTCGGCCAGCGCCAGGAACAGCGACTCCTTGTCCCGGAAGTGGTGGAAGATCGCGCCCCTGGACAGGCCGGTAGCCTCTTCCAGGCGGCGCACGGTCGCGCCTTCGTAGCCGAATCGCGCGAAGCACGCGCGTGCGCCGTCGAGGATCTGACGGCGACGCGCATCGAGGTGGTCCTGGCTCACCCTGGGCACCTGTCGATGTTGCCAGGGCCGCCAGGGGAAATCCAATCAGTACGTACGGCTTGCCCGGTCCACTTTGGGGTGTACTTCTCGCTCTCGGCTCGAAACACCTGGTCACCGTCACTACGGTGGCGCACCGTGACCGCAGGTGAGGACATCCGGCCGCCGCTGAGGCTGGTGCCGGGCTCGGGCTGGTGGAACCGACCGTCCACGGTGGACCGCAGTCGGCACGGCCCGGACTTGATCGATCTGATCAGGCTCGTGGGCCGCCGACCGGGCGAGGTCGCGTGCGGGCCGAACGGGTCCGACCTCGTGGTCTTCGAGCCCCTGTGCGTGCCCGAACCGCTGCGCACCCCGGCCTACGCCCTGGCCCTGGGCCACCGCGCGATCGGCGACGACGCGCTCGCCCACGACGTGCCCGCCCACGACCCGGGCGACCGGCCCGTGCCCGCCACCGCGCGCTTCTTCGTGCACGAGGCCGCGTTGCACGTGCGGGTCGGCGACGACGCGGTCATGGCCGGGCAGTTCGACGCGCTCGCCGACCGGGACGACGTGCCGGTCCGCCTCGTGCCCTTCGCGGCCGGCCACGTCGACGTGCTCCGCTCGCCGTTCACCCTGCCCGACGGCCGGCGGCAGGCCGAGGTGCTGGACCGGGTCGCGCTCGACGTGCCGTCCTCGCGGTCGGCGTTCCGCCGCCGCGCCGCGCACCACCGCAACCGCTGAGACCGGGGACACCGATGGCTCCCACACCGAACACCCGGCGCAGGCTCGCCCTGGTCGCGGTGGCGGCCCTGACGTCGCCGCTGCTGCTCGCCGCCCCCGGCGCGGCGCGCGGGCTGACCGAGCACCAGGCCGAGGCGGCGACGATCTCCGGGGGCGAGGTGCGCTCCGACCACGCCGGCTACACCGGGCCCGGGTACGTCGACTACGACGACGCGGCCGGCGGGTACGTCGAGTACACCGTGGCCGCCGCCGAGGAGGGCCCGCACCGGCTCGTCTTCCGCTACGCCAACGGGACCCGGTCCGACCTCGTGCTCGCGGTGTCGGTGAACGGCGTGCAGGCGGGCACCGTCCCGTTCCCCGGCACGGGGGCGTGGACCACGTGGCGCGACGCCACCGCGACCGTGTCCCTGCGGACGGGCCGCAACCGCGTCCGGGCCACCGCCGTGAGCCGGGACGGCGGCCCGAACACCGACCGGGTGTCCGTGGGCCCCGCCCCCGTGGACACCCAGCCGCCGACCCCGCCGCGCAACCTGCGCGTGACCGGCAAGACCGAGCACAGCGCGTCGCTCGCCTGGGACGCGGCCACCGACAACGTCGGCGTGGTGGGCTACGACGTCTACCAGCACGGGCAGTTGATGATGAGCGTGCCGGGCGAGACGCTGAGCGCGACCGTCATCGGCCTGGAGGCCGACACCGAGTACGACTGGACGGTCCTGGCGCGCGACGCCGTGCCGAACGTCTCCCAGGCCAGCAACAACGTCGTCATGCGCACCGACACCGTGCTGCTGGACAACCAGTCGCCCACCGCGCCCGGCAACCTGCGCGTCACCGGGCGGACGCCGACCAGCGTGTCGCTCGCGTGGGACGCCTCCACCGACAACGTCGGCGTCACCGGCTACCTCGTGCACCGCGACGGCGCGCAGGTGGGCACCACCGACGCGACCTCGGCCACGGTCGACGGGCTGAGCGCCGGCGTCGGGCACCGGTTCAGCGTGCGGTCGCGGGACGCGGCGGGGAACCTCTCGCCGTTCAGCGCCGAGGTGATCGCCGCACCCGGCGGCGCCGTGCCCGCGGGCGAGCCGACGCCCGGCGTGGTGACGGCGTTGCGCGACGGCACCGACGTGCCGTGGGGCGTGGCGTTCCTGCCGGACGGCTCGGCGCTGGTCACCGAGCGGGAGCGGTTCAAGGTCTACCGGCTCTCCCCGGACGGCCGGCGGACCGACCTCGGCCGGGTGCCCGGCGCGCAGAGCACCAGCGGCGAGGGCGGCCTGCTGGGCATCGCGGTGTCGCCCACGTTCGTCGCGGACGGGCACGTCTTCATCTACCACACCGCCGAGGGCGGCAACCAAGTCGTGCGGGCCAGGCTGGCGGGGGACGCGCTGACCGGCTGGACCACGATCCTGGGCGGGATCCCCAAGAACCGCTACCACAACGGCGGCCGGCTGCGGTTCAGCCCGGACGGCCGGTACCTGTTCGTCTCCACCGGCGACGCGCAGAACGGCAGCTACGGGCAGAACCTCGACACCAACGCGGGCAAGATCCTGCGGATCCACCCGGACGGGTCGATCCCGGTCGACAACCCGTTCCCGGGCAAGGCGATCTGGAGCTACGGGCACCGCAACGTGCAGGGCCTGGCGTTCGACTCGCGGGGCAGGCTGTGGGCCACGGAGTTCGGCAACAACACCTGGGACGAGGTCAACCTGATCCAGCGCGGCGGCAACTACGGCTGGCCGGGCTGCGAGGGCCGGGACGGGTACTGCGAGGGCAGCGTGCCGCCGAAGGTGACGTGGCCGACGTCGGCCGGCGGGCCGAGCGGGTTGGCGATCATCAACGACCACCTGTTCATCGGCACCACGATCGGGCAGCGGGTGTACCGGCTGCGCATCGACTCCGACGACCTGGTGGAGCAGCGGGAGTTCTTCCACCACGCGTACGGTCGGCTGCGGACGGTCGAGGTGGACCCCGAGGGCGACCTCTGGCTGACGACCACCGAGGACCGCGACGGGCAGAGCGGCAACGACCGGGTGCTGCACGTGGACATCCGGTACGGGTGACCGCTCCCTCCCGACCGCCACCCTGATCACCCGCCCCTGATCACCCGCGGCCGATCACCGGCGTCCGGCCGCCCGCGCCCGGCCGCCCGACTCGCCCGATTCGCGTCGGACGGGGCGGTTCGCGGGTCCGGGTCACCCGGTCGCCACGAGGTGTTCACCCCACTGCCAGGCCCGTCCGCCGGGCGGCGCGACGCGGCCGATCGGAGCAGCGCCGCGGCGTCCGGTCCGCCGCCGAACGCCGCCCGACCGGCCGCCGGAACCGGTACCGGGCCCCGCCCTTGTCGTTGATCCCCAAGGGTTTTCCACGGCTGCGAGTGTCGGTGGCGGCGTGTAGCGTCGAACGGACCAGGTTGATCACGGGGAGTGCCACCAGTGACTGCTGTCCGTAATGCCCCGGCTCCGGGGCCCGCCCCGGCGGTGTTCCGGGATCGAGCGGAGGCCGAGGCCTACGTGGCCTCGGTCTGCTTCAAGCACGGGCCTCCGAGGTTCCTCGGAGTCGAATTGGAATGGACCGTCCACCACGTCGAAGATCCCAGCCGGCCGCTCGACGCGAAGACCCTCGCGGCCGCGCTCGGCGACCACGCACCACCGACCCTCGTCCCCGACAGCCCCCAGCGGCCGCTGCCCTCCGGCACCCCGCTGACGGTGGAACCGGGTGGCCAGGTAGAGATCTCCACCCCGCCACGCGAATCGTTGACGGATCTGCTCAAGACCGTCGCGGCGGACATCGACCACCTCCAGGGCCTGCTCCGGCCGGCCGGCCTGCGCCTCGGCCAGCACGGCGCGGACCCGTTCCGCCCGCCCCGCCGGATGCTCGACGTCCCGCGCTACGCGGCCATGGAACACGCCTTCGCCCCGCTCGGGCCCGAGGGCATCACGATGATGTGCAGCACCGCGGGCCTGCAGGTGTGCCTGGACTTCGGGCTGGCGCACGACCTGCCCAAGCGCTGGGCCGCGGTGCACGCCCTCGGTCCCGTGCTGACCGCGTTGTTCGCGAACTCGCCGGGTGTCAACGGCCGCCGCACGGACTGGGCCAGCGCGAGGATGCGCACCCTCTACGCCACCGACCCGGTGCGCACCCGCCCGGCGGCGGTGTGCGCCAGACCGGCCGACGCGTGGGCCAAGCGCGTGCTCGACGCGCCGGTCATCGCGGTCCGCAGACCGGGGCCGAACTGGCTGCCGCCGCGCCCGCTCACGTTCGCCGACTGGATCGGGGGCGCGCTCGGCGAGCCGGCGACGTCCGACGACCTCGACTACCACCTCACCCTCCAGTTCCCGCCCGTCCGCCCGCGCGGCTACCTGGAGGTCCGCTACCTCGACACGCCGCCGGACGGCCAGTGGCTGCCGCCGGTCGTGCTGATGGCGGCGCTGTTCAGCACGCCGGAGTCGGTGGACGGCGTGCTCGCGGCGACCGAGACCGCCGCGAACCGCTGGCTGGCCGCCGCGCGCTACGGCCTGCACGACCCGGTGCTCGCCCGCGCGGCGCGCGACGTGGTCGAGCTGGGCTGCGCCGCGCTGCCCGACACCGACCTGTCGATCGGCCAGATCGACGCGATCGCCGAGGAGTTGCACCGCACGCTCGCCGAGAAGACCGGAGGGGGCCGTTCATGACCAGCACCGAGAACCTGCGCGACCGGGTCGCCGCCCAGCTCACCAGGGCGCGCGAACGCAGCAGGCTGCTCACCGACGCGGTGGACGACCACGACCTCGTCCGCCAGCACTCCAAGCTGATGTCGCCGCTGGTGTGGGACCTCGCGCACATCGGCAACCAGGAAGAGCTGTGGCTGGTCCGCGACGTGGGCGGGCGCGAGCCGGTCCGCGCGGACATCGATGAGCTGTACGACGCGTTCAAGCACGCCAGGGCGGTGCGGCCGGAGCTGCCGCTGCTCGGGCCGGCCGAGGCGCGCAAGTACGTCGGCGAGGTCCGGGACAAGGTGTTCGACGTGCTCGAACGCACCCCGCTGGAGGGCCACCGGCTCGTCGACAACGGGTTCGCGTTCGGCATGATCGTGCAGCACGAGCAGCAGCACGACGAGACCATGCTGGCCACGCACCAGCTCCGCGTCGGCGAGCCCGTGCTGGACGCGCCCGCCCCGCCGCCCGGCGGCCCGGTCGGTCCGGCCGAGGTGCTGGTGCCCGGCGGGCCGTTCACCATGGGCACGTCCACCGAGGCGTGGGCGCTGGACAACGAGCGGCCCGCGCACCAGGTGGTCACCGAGCCGTTCTTCATCGACACCACGCCGGTGACCAACGGCGCGTACGCCGCGTTCATCGCCGACGGCGGCTACCGCGACCCGAGGTGGTGGAGCGAGGCGGGCTGGGCGCACGTGCGGAAGGCGTCCCTGGTGGCGCCCCGGTTCTGGGAGCGCGTCGGGGACCAGTGGTACCGCACCGCGTTCGGCCGCACGGTCCCGCTCGACCCGGACCAGCCGGTGGTGCACGTCTGCTACTACGAGGCCGAGGCGTACGCGACGTGGGCGGGCAAGCGGCTGCCCACCGAGGTGGAGTGGGAGAAGGCGGCCCGGTTCGACCCGGCGACCGGCCGGTCGCGGCGCTACCCGTGGGGCGACGAGGACCCGACCGAGCGGCACGCCAACCTCAACCAGCGGCACCTGACGCCCGCGCCGGTCGGCGCGTACCCGGCGGGCGCGTCGCCGCTGGGCGTGCACCAGCTGATCGGCGACGTGTGGGAGTGGACCAGCTCCGACTTCCACGGCTACGCCGGGTTCGAGGTGTTCCCGTACGCGGAGTACTCGCAGGTGTTCTTCGGGTCGGACTACAAGGTGCTGCGGGGCGGGTCGTTCGGCAGCGACCAGGCGGCGGTGCGGTCGACGTTCCGGAACTGGGACTACCCGATCCGGCGGCAGATCTTCGCCGGCTTCCGCTGCGCGCGGGACGCGTCCCGGGACGAGTTGGCCTGACCGTGTGCCGCCACCTGGGTTACCTGGGCCCCGCCGTGCCCGTCGCCGCGCTGGTGCACGACCCGCCGAACTCGCTGGTGCGGCAGTCGTACGCGCCGCGGGACATGCGCGGCGGCGGCACGGTCAACGTGGACGGCTACGGCGTGGGGTGGTACCCCGCGCCGGGCGGTCCCGCGCTGCGCTACCGCCGCGCGGGCACGCTGTGGTCGGACGAGAACCTGCTCGCGCTGAGCCGGGTCACGCGGTCCGGCGCGGTGCTGGCCGCGGTCCGGTCGGCGACGGTGGGCATGCCGGTGGTCGACACCGCGTGCGCGCCGTTCACCGACGGGCGGTGGCTGTTCAGCCACAACGGACGGGTGGCCGACTGGCCGGAGTCCGTGGTGGACGTCGCCAAGACGCTGCCGGTGGCCACGCTGCTGACGCTGGACGCGCCGACCGACGCGGCGCTGCTGTGGGCGTTGGTGCGGTCGCGCCTGGCGGCGGGGGCCGCGCCCGGGGCCGCGCTGGCGTCCGTCGTGGCCGAGGTGGCGGCGGCGGCCCCGGGGTCCCGGCTGAACCTGCTGCTCACCGACGGCGCCGTGCTCGCCGGCACCACGTGGACGCACTCGCTGTGGGTGCGCTCGGGTGACGGCGCGGTGACGTTGGCCTCCGAGCCGCTGGACGACGACCCGCGCTGGCGGGAGGTGCCCGACGGGCACGTCGTCACGGCGGATGTGTCCGATGTGGACGTTCAACCGATTGGACGAGGATGACCGAGCCTGTGCTGGACGTGCACCTGACCCCCGAGGACGCGGCGCTCGCGCTGCGGGCCGAGGCGAGGGCGGGGCTGACCGCGCGGCCGAAGTGGGTGTCGCCGAAGTGGTTCTACGACGCGGTCGGCAGCGACCTGTTCGAGGAGATCACCCGGCTGCCCGAGTACTACCCGACCCGCGCGGAGCGGGAGATCCTGGTGGCGCGGGCGGCGGAGATCGCGTCGCTCACCGGCGCGCACTCGCTGGTCGAGTTGGGTTCCGGCTCGTCGGAGAAGACGCGGCTGCTGCTCAGCGCCCTGCGCGAGCACGGCACGTTGCGCGAGTTCGTGCCGTTGGACGTGTCGCCGTCGGCGTTGACCGACGCGGCCCGGGCGATCATGGCGGCGTACCCGGGGCTGCGGGTGCACGGGGTGGTCGGCGACTTCACCGAGCACCTCGGGCTGCTGCCCGGCGCGCCGCCGCGGGTGGTGGCGTTCCTGGGCGGGACGATCGGGAACCTGATCCCGGAGGAGCGGGCCAAGTTCTTCCACTCGGTGCGCGACGTGCTGGAGCCGGGGGAGTGGCTGCTGCTCGGCACGGACCTGGTGAAGGACCCGGACGTGCTGGTGCGCGCGTACGACGACGCGCAGGGCGTGACCGCCGAGTTCAACCGCAACGTGCTGCGCGTGATCAACCGGGAGCTGGCGGCCGACTTCGACCCGGTGGACTTCGAGCACGTGGCGCTGTGGAACGCGGAGGAGGAGTGGATCGAGATGCGGCTGCGGGCGTTGCGGCCGGTCAAGGCGCATGTGGCGGCGCTGGGGCTGGAGGTGGCGTTCGCCGAGGGCGAGGAGCTGCGCACCGAGGTGTCCGCGAAGTTCCGCCGTGAGGGCGTGGCGCGGGAGCTGGCCGCGGCGGGCTTCGAGCCGCTGCGCTGGTGGACCGACCCGGAGGGCAGGTTCGCCCTGTCCCTGGCCCGGGCGGTCTAGGGCGTGACGTGGGGGGGGGGGGGCGCGGGGGGGCCCGCGCGCGCCCCCCGCGCACGCGCCGG
>NZ_JBHYXZ010000074.1:19846-41508 GCF_042752395.1 Actinosynnema sp. NPDC059335
CGGGGGGGGGGGGGGGGCCCCCGCGGGGGGGGGGGGGCGGCCCGGCGGCGGGGGGGGGGGTTTTGGGGGGGGGGGGGGGGGGGGCCGCCGGGCCCCCCCCCCCCCCGGGCCCCGTCAGACGAGCCGGTGGCCGCCGTCGACGTGCAGGACCGACCCGGTCATGAAGTGGTTGCGCTGGACCGCGGTGAACGCCTCGGCGAGGTCGTCCGGCGTGCCGACGCGGCCGGTCGGCAAGCGGGCGGCCATCGCGGCGAGCCGGTCGTGCTTGGCGGGGCCGGCCAGGACGTCCCAGACGGGGGTGTCGACCCACCCCGGCGAGACGGCGTTGACCCGGACCGGCGCGAGTTCCAGGGCCAGGGCGCGGACCAGCGCCTCCAGCGCGCCGTTGGCGGCGGCGAGCACCGACGCGCCCGTGCCCGGCCGGTGGGCGGCGACGCCGGAGGTGAAGGTGATCGAGCCGCCGGGCGCCACGTGCGGTCCGACGTGCTTGGCGACCAGCCAGGGGCCGAGCAGCTTGGTGGCCAGCACGCTGCGGGCGTGCTCCAAGGGGAAGTCGGCGAGGGGGAAGTAGGCGTCGCGCGCGTCCACCGCGGTGACGACGACGTGGTCGAGCGGGCCGGTGCTCTCGGCCAGCCGCCGCACGTCGTCCTCCCGGGTGATGTCCACCTGGCCGGTGCGCGGTCGTCCGTGCGGTGCGAGGGTCCGGGCGGCGTCGGCGAGCCGTTCGGCGGACCGGCCGGCGATCGTGACGGCGGCGCCCTGGTCCAGCAGGTGCCGGGCCAGCGCCAGGCCCATGCCGGAGGCGCCGCCGATGACGAGTACGTGTGTCATGGGAGCAGCGTCGCGGTGGGCGGGCGGTCGGCGGGAGACCGGCGCGGGCCTGGTCCCGGCGGGGCCACCCCCGGTGCCGGGCGGGGGTGCGAGACTCGGGGCGTGGGTGAGCTGGGCGAGTTCCTGCGCAGCAGGCGCGGTCGGGTGCGACCGGCGGACGTGGGCCTGCCGGCGGGGGTGGGGCGGCGGCAGACGCCGGGGCTGCGCCGGGAGGAGTTGGCGGCGCTGGCGGGCGTGAGCGTGGACTACTACACGCGGCTGGAACAGGGGCGTGACACCAACCCGGGCGCGGCGGTGCTGCACGCGTTGGCGTCGGCGCTGCGGCTCGGTGACGACGAGCGGGCGCACCTGCACGCGTTGGCGCGGCTCGCCTCGGGGCCGGCCCCGTCGGGCGCGGGTGCGCCCCGGCCGGGGCTGCTGCACCTGCTGGAGGCCGTGCGACCCACCGCGGCGTACGTGTTGGACCAGGTCAGCACCGTGCTGGCGGTGAACCCGGAGGGCGCCCGGCTGCTGCCGGGCGTGCGCGAGTGCGGCAACCTGGTCCGCTACGTGTTCACCGACGCCCGTGCGCGAGAGGTGTTCGTCGTGTGGGAGGACATGGCGCGCGACTGCGTGGCGCACCTGCGGACCGTCGCCGCCACCGATCCGCCCCGGGCCTTGGCCGCCCTGGTGGCGGAGCTGTCGGCGACGAGCGCCGAGTTCGCCGACCTGTGGCGCCACTACGACGTGAAGGTCAAGACGGGCTCGCGCCGCACGTTCCGCGACGGGACCGGCCGCACCTTCGACCTGACCTCGGAAATCCTGACCGCCCCCGACGGCCAACGCCTCGCCGTCTTCCGCCCCACCCCCTAAACCCCCGCGTGTCCTACGCCCAGAACGCGTGTGTCCTAGAGCGTTATTCAGAAGGTCACCAGCCTTGGCGGTAGTGCTCGAGGTTGGTGACGATGCGGATGACGGTGGGGAGTTCGGCCAGGCGTGCGCGGTAGCCGGTGGCGAGGATCTTCCAGGCCTTGAGGTGGGCGATGGCGTGTTCCACCGCCCACCTGATCCGGCTGACGCTGGTGTTCCAGATCTTGTCGGCGGGGGTGTGGTGTTTGTGGCCGGGGCGTTTGCGGCGGGGCCGGATGGTCGGGGTGCCCTGGTAGCCCAGGTCGGCGACGACCTCGTGGTCGGCGAGCAGGTCGGCCAGGCCGGTGAGGATGTAGGCGGTCTTGTCGTGGGTGCGGCCTTCGACCGGGTCGGACACGGCGAGCAGGCTGCCGTCCAGGGTGGCCATGACCTGCACGGTCACGCCGGCCCGTCGGTGTTTGGCGTTGAAGTTGGGCTTGCGGTGGGAGGCGTGGTCGCGGGTGGGGATCAGTGCTCCGTCGACCAGCACCACCCGCCCGGACAGTGCCTCGGGCAGGGGCGGGGTGTGCGGGCACAGCACCTGGCCGATCAGCGGTGCGATCCGCCGGAAGACGCGGGAGACGGTGGACTGGGAGACGCCGAACCACTCGGCGGCCACGGTCTGGGCGAGGTTCTGGCGTAACAGCACGAGTGTGAGCAGCACCGACCGGTACAGGCCCAGCACCGGCGGGCGTCCCGGCCGTCGGTCGGACGGTCCGAGGACCTGGTGGATCCGGCCCACCAGTTCCTGGATCTGGTCGTGGTCGAGCCCGGTCGTAGACTGGTAGGCAACAGCCCCGTCCTGTGGTTGGTCGAGCTTCTGTGAGAGGAAACCGACCCTACCCAGACGGGGCTGTTGCGCTGCCACCCCAAGATCAACCTTCTGAATAACGCTCCTACGCTCAGAACGCGTGTGTCGTACGTTCAGGATCCCTGAATTCAACGCTCAGGACGCGGACCCCCGTGCCGGCACGCGAAAACAGAAATCACGGCCTGCATCGTGCTACGGGTTGGAGCCGCGAAGGCCGCGCAACCGCGACCTCGTCACGCACGCCGTGGTCGGTGAACGCTGCCGCCGGGCCGTCCGCCGCCGAGCCGACCCGGCGAACCGGGCCCAGTGTGGTGGACGCTGAAGTCGTGGCCCAGGAGCCCGCCCGTCGTGTTCCGAGCGTTCAACTCGGGTGTTCCGAACGTAGGACACGGGTGACGCGGACGTAGGACACGCCGGTTGGCAAGGACCGGTGGTCGGGGGTGAAACCTCCGTTCTGCGGGTGTTGCGGAACGCGTTCGGGTGACAACCTCGCGCGATGGCGTCGCGGAGCACTTACTGAGGGGCGACGTCCGGCAGACCGAGGGAGCGCCGCATGCAACTCCGAACCAGAGCCCTGGGGCTCGCGCTGGCCATGGGCACCGCGGTGTCCGGCCTCGTGGGCACCGGTCCCGCCGCCGCGCAGGAAGCGCGGGCGGGAGCACAGCGCCCGATCCAGTGGACCACCTGCGCCGACGACGTCCTCGCCGAGATCCCGGCCGCCCAGCGCGACAAGGTGAGCTGCGCCAACCACCCCGTGCCGCTGGACCACCGCAAGCCCAACGGGCCGCAGATCACCATCGCGCTGATGAAGCGCCCGGCCGAGGACCAGGCCAACCGCATCGGCTCGCTCTTCATCAACCCCGGCGGCCCCGGCGGCGCGGGTTTGATCTACTCGGCCTACGGCAGCTCGTTCTTCCAGCCCGAGGTGATGAAGCGGTTCGACCTGATCGGGTTCGACCCGCGCGGCGTCGGCCGCAGCACGCCGCTGCGCTGCTTCAAGACCCTGGAGGAGGCCGAAGAGGTCTTCGGCCGCATGTCCGCCATCCCGGTCACGCGCACCGAGATCCGCGACACCACGGTCGCGACCAAGGACTACACCGACGCGTGCGCCCGCAACGCCGGCCCGTTGCTGGACCACATGTCCACCGAGGACGTGGCACGCGACCTCGACCTGCTCCGCGAGGGCGTCGGCGAC
Organism: Actinosynnema sp. NPDC059335; assembly: GCF_042752395.1. Taxonomy (NCBI): domain Bacteria; kingdom Bacillati; phylum Actinomycetota; class Actinomycetes; order Pseudonocardiales; family Pseudonocardiaceae; genus Actinosynnema; species Actinosynnema sp. NPDC059335. The sequence goes on from NZ_JBHYXZ010000074.1 coordinate 23,572, forward strand.
CGGCAGCTCACCTTCGTCGGCTTCTCCTACGGCACGCTGCTCGGCGCGACCTACGCCAACATCTTCCCCTCGAAGTCCCGCGCCCTGGTGCTGGACGGCAACGTGGACCCGGCGCTGCGCACCTCCAACGGCACGGAGTACGACCGGCAGCGCGCGCAGGGCTTCGAGATCGCCCTGGACGCGTTCCTGAAGCGCTGCGACGCCGAGGGCGACAAGTGCGCCTACAGCGACGGCGACCCGCGGGCGAAGTTCGACGAGGTGCGCGACCACCTGCGCACCCGGCCGCTCACGCTGCCCACCGGCGAGGCCGTCACCTACGCCGACTACATCGGCCGGGTCACCGGTGACCTGTACGCGCCGACCCGCTTCAAGGCGCTGGCCGCCTGGCTCCAGAGCGTGTACGCCGTCCTGCACCCCGAGGCGGCGACGTTCTCCGCCCAGGCCCAGGCCGACCTGCTCCCGCCGCTCGCGAACAAGCACGGCCTGGCCGACATCCGGGCCGGGCGCGTCGGCGACACCGAGTACCTGTACGACGACTCGTACTACGGCGTGAACTGCACGGACAAGCCGTTCCTCCGCGCGCCGCAGCTGTTCCCGCTCGTGGCGGCGCAGTGGGAGCGGGAGTCGCCCACGTTCGGCCGCCAGCAGGCCGCGTCCGACCTGCTGACGTGCGCGACGTGGCCGGTGCCCCGCCCCGACCGCTGGGACGGGCCGTGGAACCGGCGCACGCCCAACCCCGTCGTCGTGGTGGGCAACTACTACGACCCGGCCACGCGGTACGACTTCGCCAAGCGCATGGCCCGCCAGCTCGGCAACGCGCGGCTGATCAGCGTGGACGCGTTCGGGCACTGCATCCTCGGCGACAGCGCGGGCGCGGACACCGCGGTCACCGACTACCTGGTCGACCTCAAGGCCCCGGCGAACGGCCAGGTCTTCCAGCCCAACGTCCAGCCGTTCTGACGGCTCCGGGTGCGGTCGTCGTCGCGAGGGCGACGGCCGCACCCGCCAGGACCACCAGCTCCACCGGCGGCTGCCACGTGCCCAGCAGGAGCGGGTGCGCCGCCGCGTCGAGGTAGGCGGCGGCCGCGTAGGCCGCGGCGGTGAGGAACACGACCGGGCTCCTGCTCCGCCACGCCCACACCACCAGCCCCGCGGCCACGGCGAAAGCGGCGGCCGACTCGTCGTGGTCCACGTGGGAGACGGCGAACGCCGTGGCGTTCATCTCGATGCCGACCAACGTCGTGTAGGCGCCGTCCGGCAGCCCCTCCAGCCGGGGATCGACCCACGTCGGCGCGGTCAGCGCGGTCAGCACCGGCCACACCGCCAGACCGACGCCGACCAGCAGCAACGGGTACCACGCGCCGGGACGCCGCGCGTTCAGGTCGTAGGCCGCCGCCACCACGGCCGCGACGAGCAGCGCGAGCGCGCTGTAGTGCCACAACGACCCCAGCAAGCCGACGATCGCCAACACGTGCCACGGTCGCACGCGGTCCAGCCGCGCGTACGCGAACACCGCACCGGCGATCAGCACCAACTCCGGGCTCGACGCGACGTCGGGCGGCAACCACATCGGCGCCGGCTCGTCCGCCGTGACCGGCGCGTAGGCGAACCAGCCGAAGTCCTCGACCGGCGCCTCCCGCAGGTACTGGACGGCGGTCAGGTACGCCACGGCCGTGACCGCGACCACCGCGCTGCGCGCCCGCCACGCCCAGAACCCCAGCCCGAGCGCGGTCGCCACGCCGACCAGGTACCGCACCAGGTCGACCACGCTCGACCCCACCGTGACGAACAGGTCGTCCACGACCCACTCGGCCGCACCCAGGCCGAGCCCGAGCGCGAACACGGTCGAGCCCGTCACCAGCAACGGGAACCAGTCGCCCGGCTTCTCCGCGTGCACCTGCCGCGCCTTGAGCAGCAGGCCGGCGACCACCAGCGAGATCGACGTCCCGACCGGAGGACCGTGCACCGCCAACGGCAGCACCAGCCCGGCCAACACCGGCAACACCCACACGACGGCCCCCACGAGCACGCAACCCTATCGACCCTGCCGAGTGGCCGAACCGCGCGTGCGCCCACCCTCCCGCAACGAGGGCAGGCGCGCGGTCCGCCAGGCCGACGCGGGGGGTGAGGGGCGTCCCGGGTGTGGACGCCCCTCACCCGCGGCCGCTACTTCGGCGGCGGCGGGACCAGGCAGCTCACCGGAGCCGACCGGTTGCCCGAGGCGTCCACACCGTAAACCAGGGCGTCGCCCTTGAGCGTGATCCGCCAGTCGATGTCACCGACACCGGGCTTCTGGTTCGGCGTCGCGCCCGGCGCCTGCACCAGCTTGATCTTCGTGCCGCTCGGGAATCCGCCGAAGACGGCGGGGCTCGCCGAGTCGGAGACGAAGACCTGCGGGTTCGGGTCGACCGCGTCGGTCGCGGTCAGGACGAAGAACCCGTCCTCGTTGCCGGCCGGCGGCACGGTGCCGCCGCCCGGGTTGTTGGTCGGCGCGCAGGTGACGACCGGGGGAGTCGTGTCCACCCAGTCCTTCAGCACGTCGTCGCACACCCGGTGGCCGGCGGCGTGGGTGAAGCAGCCGCGGATCGAGTCCTGGCCGAGGCCCGCGAGCCCCTGGGTCGCCGGGTAGGTGAAGTCGACCGTGCCCGCGGCGGACGTGTCGCCGTTGCCCGCGCCGCCCGCGTTCGGGCCGCTGAGGACCGTGAAGTCGACCGGGGTGTCCGCGACCGGGTCGCCGAAGTCGTCGGTGACGGTCGCGGTCACGGTGTGCGTCTGGCCGGGCGTGCCCAGCTCGTTCACCGCGTGCTCGGGCTCCACGTCGATGAACGCGGCGCAGCCGCGCACGTTCACCGTCGGGTTGCCGAACGTCACGACGTGGCCCTCGGCGTCGGTGTAGGCGACCGACGGGTTGACCGCCAGCGCGCCGCCGCCGGCGGCCGGGAGGTGCGTCGCGGTGAACGTCAGCGTCACCGTCTCGGTGGCCAGTTCGGCGATGGTCCAGGTGAGCTGGTTGCCGTTCTGGGCGACCGAGCCCTTGGACACCGCCGCGCCGCTGACCGAGAACTGCGGGGCCACCGTGTCGATCACGGTCACGCCGGTCGCCGCGGGCACCACGATGGCCGCGCCGATCGCCTCGAACACCTCGTGCAGCTGCGCGGGCGTCGGGGCCTGGTAGTAGTGCGTGGCGTCGGGATCGGTGGTCCAGTCCCGGATCTCGTTGGCGTCGACGGCGCCGAGGCCGATGCCGAAGATCTCGGTGCCCGCGTTGCGGGCCGCCAGGGCGTCGTCGCTCGCGTCACCGCCGACGGTGGTGACGCCGTCCGTCATGATGATCATCTTCTTGGCGTTGCCGGGCAGCGAGCCCGCCAGTTGCGCCTGGCCGGTGGAGATGGCGGCGGAGTGGTTGGTGTTGCCGCCCGCGACCAGCGCGTCGATGGCCGCCTTGACCGCGTTCGCGTCGGCCGTGAGCCCGGTGTCGACGGAGGCGTTGTCGGAGAAGCTGACCACGCCGATGCGGCTGCCGTTGGCGACCACGCCGTTCAGCGAGCCGTCGGTGGCCTCGTCGATGATGTCCACGAACGACTTGGCGGCGGCCTTCAGGTCGCCGATGGCCCCCTGCATGCTGCCGGAGCGGTCGAGGACCAGTTCGATGTCCACCGGTGCGCCCGCGATGCCCGTCTGGGCGTCGAGCGTCACGGTGACCGGGACGGAACCGCCGCACGCGATGTCGGTGGCTCCCAGGGCCTTGGTCCCGGTGACGGTGCCGCCGGCGGCGGTCGCCCCGGTGGTGGTCGCGAGTGGCGCCGCGAGCGCGGCGATCAGGATCGCGGTCACGCCGCAGGCCCGTCTTCGAGTGTTCTGCTGCATTCGGTGTCGCACCTCCTCGTGCGCGCCGAGTAGACGTGAAATCCCCTCTGGAATCACGTTCGCGCATTCCGTTGATGCCGGTTGAGTCAATCCCCGAACAGGTGCGGACCAGGCAGGATCGCACCGAATGACAACGCCCTGCGTCTCGGATGGCGTCGGCATGACGAGGTTAGGCGCGAATTCCGGGGTGGAGCAATTTGTTCACCCGGATGGCCTAGGGGGAATGGGCGGTCGTTTTTGATCTGGGGATCGTTACGGGTAAAAGTGCAATTGTGATGCGTTCTCGCGGTGATCGAAAAGGGCCGCCCACCCGCAGGGGTGGACGGCCCTTCCGCGTCGGGCGTGGCGCCTAGCCGCGCACCATCTTGCGCAGCACGTACTGCATGATGCCGCCGTTGCGGTAGTAGTCGGCCTCGCCGGGCGTGTCGATGCGGACCACCGCGTCGAACTCCACCTTCGAGCCGTCCGCCTTCGTCGCCACCACGTGCACCGTGCGCGGCGTCTCGCCGTCGTTCAGCGCGGTGATGCCGGTGAAGTCGAAGGTCTCCGTGCCGTCCAGGCCCAGGGAGGCCGCCGACCCGCCCTCGGGGAACTGCAGCGGCAGGACGCCCATGCCGATCAGGTTCGACCGGTGGATGCGCTCGAACGACTCGGCGATCACGGCGCGCACGCCGAGCAGCGAGGTGCCCTTCGCGGCCCAGTCGCGCGACGAGCCCGAGCCGTACTCCTTGCCCGCCAGCACGACCAGCGGCACGCCCGCCTCGGCGTAGGCGACCGACGCGTCGTAGATCGTGGTCTGCGGCGCGCCCTCCTCCAGGAAGTTGCGGGTGAACCCGCCCTGCACGCCCTGCCCGTTGTTCTCATCGGCGAGCAGCAGGTTGCGCAGCCGGATGTTGGCGAACGTGCCCCGGATCATCACCTCGTGGTTGCCGCGACGGGAACCGTAGGAGTTGAAGTCCTTGCGCTCGACGCCGTGCTCGGTCAGGTACTTGCCCGCGGGCGAGTCCGCCTTGATCGCGCCGGCCGGGGAGATGTGGTCGGTGGTGACCGAGTCGCCGAGCAGCGCCAGCACGCGCGCCCCGCTGATCTCCGTCACCGGGGCCGGCTCCATCTGCATGCCCTCGAAGTACGGGGGCTTGCGCACGTAGGTGGACTGGTCGTCCCACTCGAACGTCTTGCCGGTCGGCGTGGGCAGCGACCGCCAGCGCTCGTCGCCCGCGAACACGTCGGCGTAGCCCTTGGTGAAGCCCTCCGGCGAGATCGCCGAGGCGACGACGTCGGAGATCTCCTGCGGCGACGGCCAGATGTCGGCCAGGTACACCGGCTCGCCGTTCTGGTCCACGCCCAGCGGCTCGGTGGTGATGTCCTTGTCCATCGAACCGGCCAGCGCGTACGCCACCACCAGCGGCGGGGACGCGAGGTAGTTCATCTTGATGTCCGGGTTGATCCGGCCCTCGAAGTTGCGGTTGCCCGACAGCACCGACACCGCGGCCAGGTCGCCCTGGTTGATGCCCGCCGAGATCTCGTCCTGCAGCGGGCCCGAGTTGCCGATGCACGTGGTGCAGCCGTAGCCGACCAGGTGGAAGCCCAGCTTCTCCAGGTACGGCAGCAGCCCGGCGCGCTCGTAGTAGTCCATGACGACCTTGGAGCCCGGCGCGAGGGTCGTCTTGACCCACGGCTTGCGCTCCAGGCCCTTCTCCACGGCCTTCTTCGCCAGCAGCGCCGCGCCGAGCATGACCGACGGGTTCGACGTGTTGGTGCACGACGTGATCGCGGCGATCGCCACCGCGCCGTGGTCCAGCTCGAACTCCGCGCCGTCCACGGTCACCTTGACCGGGTTGGACGGTCGGCCCTCCGCGCCCTCGGCCGCGGACTGGAACACGCGCGGCTTGCCGCCCGCGTCGCCGTCCGACACCGCGATCGGGTCGCTGGCCGGGAACGACTCCTCCGACGCCTCGTCCACCGGCGAGTTGGCCACGCCGTCGTCGTGCGCGACGTAGGCGCCGAGCGCCTGGCGGAACGCCTCCTTGGCGTTGGTCAGCTCGATGCGGTCCTGCGGGCGCTTCGGGCCGGCGATCGACGGCACGACCGTCGACAGGTCCAGCTCCAGCGTCTCGGAGTACACCGGCTCCGCGGCCGGGTCGTGCCACAGGCCCTGCTCCTTGGCGTACGCCTCGACCAGGGCGAGCTGCTCGGCCGTGCGGCCGGTGAGCTTGAGGTAGTCGATGGTCTCGGCGTCGATCGGGAAGATCGCGCAGGTGGAGCCGAACTCGGGGCTCATGTTGCCGATGGTGGCGCGGTTGGCCAGCGGCACCGCGCCGACGCCCGAGCCGTAGAACTCGACGAACTTGCCGACCACGCCGTGCCGGCGCAGCATCTCGGTGATCGTGAGCACCAGGTCGGTCGCGGTCGCGCCGGCGGGCAGCTCGCCGTGCAGCTTGAAGCCGACCACGCGCGGGATCAGCATCGACACCGGCTGGCCGAGCATGGCGGCCTCGGCCTCGATGCCGCCGACGCCCCAACCGAGCACGCCGATGCCGTTGACCATGGTGGTGTGGCTGTCGGTGCCGACCAGCGTGTCCGGGTACGCCTGGCCGTTGCGGACCATCACCACGCGGGCCAGGTGCTCGATGTTGACCTGGTGCACGATGCCGGTGCCCGGCGGGACGACCTTGAACTCGTCGAACGCGGTCTGGCCCCAGCGCAGGAACTGGTAGCGCTCCTTGTTGCGCTCGTACTCCAGGTCCACGTTCAGCTCGAACGCGTCCGGCCGGCCGAAGATGTCGGCGATCACCGAGTGGTCGATGACCAGCTCGGCCGGCGCCAGCGGGTTGACCTTCGTCGGGTCGCCGCCGAGCTGGGTCACCGCCTCGCGCATGGTGGCCAGGTCGACCACGCACGGCACGCCGGTGAAGTCCTGCATCACCACGCGGGCGGGCGTGAACTGGATCTCGGTGTCCGGCTCGGCCGACGGATCCCAGCTGCCCAGCGCGCGCACGTGGTCGGCGGTGATGTTCGCGCCGTCCTCGGTCCGCAGCAGGTTCTCCAGCAGGATCTTCAAGCTGTACGGCAGGCGCTCGGCCCCCTCGACCGCGCTCAGCCGGAACACCTCGTACGAGGCGTCGCCGACGGTGAGCGTGCCGCGGGCGCCGAAGCTGTCTTTGCTCGTGCCTCCAGTGCCGGCAGGCACGGAACTCCCTGGTCCTGTCACGTGAAACTCCATCTGGTGACGCGCAAAGTCGGTTGGGAACTACTGCCGAGTCTTCCGCACCCGCGGGTGCGGCGCCCTCTCACCCCAAACAGTACGCGTGTCCTGTATTCCGCTTCAACCCGGTCCTACCTTGGTCGGGGCATCATCACACCCGTGGTGCGTCTTGATCGAATCGGCAAGCGCTACGGCCGCGGCCCGTGGGTGCTGCGCGACGTCACGCTCGCCGTGGAGCCCGGCGAGGTGGTCGTGCTGCGCGGCGGGAACGGCGCGGGCAAGTCCACCCTCCTGCGCGTGGCCGCGGGCGTGACCGCGCCGACGACCGGGCGGGTGAGCCGCGGCGCGTCGGTCGGGTACGCCCCCGAGCGGTTCCCCACCGGCGTGAAGCTGTCCGCCCGCGAGTACCTGCGCCGCCTCGCCGCCGTGCGCGGCGTGCCGCTGCGCTGGGACCTGGTGGAGGCGCTGGGGTTCGTCGGCGACCCGGACGCGCCGATGGCCACCCTGTCCAAGGGCAACACGCAGAAGGTCGCGCTGGTCCAGGCGTTGCACGCGACCGACCTGCTGGTGCTGGACGAGCCGTGGTCCGGGCTGGACGCCGCCGCGGGCGCGGTGCTGGGCGAGCTGGTGACGTCGTCGGGGGCGGCCGTCGTGCTGACCGACCACCACGGGCACGACCTGCCCGGCGCGCGGGAGGTGCCGCTGGGCGCGGTGGCCGCGGGCGGCGGCGTGGTGATCGAGCTGGACCGGGTGGGGGAGGCGTTCGCGCTGATCCGCGCGTTGGAAGGGGTGTTCGCGGCGCACGAGGTCGGCGGCGGGGCCCGGGTCGAGGTGCGGGCCGGGTTCAGCGACGGCGTGCTGGCCGAGGCGCTGCGCCTGGGCTGCTCGGTGCGGAGCGTGCGGTCGTGACGGCGCTCGTGCGGTACCTGCTGGTGGACGTGCTGCGCACGCAGCGCTGGCTGCCGCCGGTGCTGGTGCTCGCGGCCGTGCTGGGGATGCTCTACGCCTCCGACGCCGGCCCGCCGCTGCCCGCGTACGCCGGGACGTGCGTGCTCGTCTACCCCGTGTCGGTGTGGCTGACGGTCGTCATCACGACCGCCGAGGACCCCGTGCGGCGGACGGTCACCGTCGTCTCCGCGGGCGGCTGGGCCCGCGCGCAGGCGGCCGTGACGGCGCTGTCCGTGCTGGCGGCGCTGGGCGTGGCGCTGGTCGCCGCCCTGGTGCCGGTCCTGACCCAGTCGCGGCCCTACCCGGCGGGCACGGTGGCGCAGGGGTTCGCCGCGCTGGCGGTGTGCGCGCTGGTCGGCGTGGGCGTGGGGGTGCTGTGCGGCCGTCCGGTGATCACCCAGGCGGGGTGGTCCGTGCTCGCCGCGACGGGCCTGGTCGTGCTGGTGTTCCTGTTCGGCCGCACCCCGCCGGTGGGCAACGTGCTGTGGGCGCTGTCGCACGACGACGGCGTCACCTCGGCGCTGGCGGTCTCCGGCGTGGTCGCGGCGCTGTTCGTGGTCGGCGCGACCTGGCTCGGCGTCGCGCTGGGCCCGCGCCGGGGCTAGCGGCGGGACCGGGCGTCACCACTGCCGGCGCACCGCCGCCTTGACGCCCGTCACCAGGGTGGACGGCGGCACGTCGTCGGCCACGACCGCGCCCGCCGCGATCACGGCGTCACGGCCGATGGTGACGCCGGGCAGGATGGTGGCGCCGGCCCCGATCCACACGTTCTCCGCCACGTCGATCGGCCCGCCGCTCAGCCACTCCCGCCGCTCCCCGGGGTCCACCGGGTGGCCGACCGTGATGAACGTGGCCCTCGGCCCGACCATCACGCGCGGGCCGAGCCGGATGCCCGCGTAGTCCAGGAACGTGCAGTTCTGGTTGACGAACACCCGTTCCGCGAGGTCCAGGCGCAGGCCGTGGTCGGTGTAGAAGGGCGGGTGGATCGTGACCCGGTCCGGCAGCGGCCGGCCGAGGATCTGCTCGAACAGCGCCGCCTTGCCCGCCTCGTCCTCGAACGGCAGGACGTTGAGGCGGGAGGTCAGCTCGGTGGCCCGCAGCACCCGCTCGGACATGGCGCGGAACTCGGCGCTGTGGATCCGCACGAGGCGGTCGTCGGGCATGGTGCGGTCACTCCCGGGTCAGGGGCGGGCGTCCGCCCGGCGGAACGAGAGCAGGGGCCCCGACCGGGGACCCCTGCGTCGCGCGTCCGACCTACTTGATCGCCTTGATCAGCTCGTCGATGTCCTTCGGCTCCAACCCGCGCATCAGCGTCAGGAACAGCTCGCTGTAGGTGCGGAACGGGCTGACGTACCACTTGCCGTCCACCTCGGTGGCGACCACGCCGACGCCGTCCTTGAGCACCTGCGCGCCGACCCGCGCGATCACGTCGACCGCGGCGGACGGGATGTTCCGGCCGCCCTGCTGCTCCACGAGCTGCGCGATCTCGTCCGCGCACAGCCGCTGCGACTGGCCCTGCACCGTCGCGCTGTAGCAGTCGCCGTCCCGGCTGATCTCCACCTGCTCGCCCTCGGCCTCCACGACCAGCTTGCGGATGGTGAGCTGCGTGCCGCCCTTGACGTCCTTGGCGTCGGTCTCCAGCTCGACCAGCTTCGCGCCGGTGGCGGGGGTGCGGCCGACCTGGTCCAGGATCACCGGGCCGACGTCCTGCAGCACGCCCATCTCGTCCGGCGGCAGCAGCGCGATGACGCCCTCGACGTCACCCGCGAGCGCCTTCTCCACGAGCTGCTTGGCGGCGTCGTTCGGCGAACCCGCGCCGGCCGGCGCGATGCCCTGCGCGGGCCACTTCAGGTCCTCCTGCTCCAGCGCGGCGTTCGCGATGGTGTAGAAGAGGCTCGGGTACCACTCGTCGCCGACCTTGATGGTGGCGATGCCGATCGGCTTGCCGCCGCGGTCGGCCTTCTCCTTGGCGAAGTCCAGCGTCTCGGTCTCGGTGCCGGCCTGCTGCAGCTCCGCGCCGAGCGCGTCGACCAGCTTGTCGGTCAACGGGATCTGCTTGACGTCCGAGGTGATCGTGATCTTGCCCTCGACCACCTTGTTGATCGTCAGGTGGTCGTTGACCTTCTCCGCGGCGGCGTCGTCGAACTTGATGCCCTCGCTCTTGATCTGGACGCCGGTGAGCTTGTTCGGGTCCGCGTCCTTCTTCAGGATCTCCAGCCGCTTGGCCTCGTCGACCGTGGCCTCGGTGTAGTCCTTGCTGAGCTTGGCCTCGGCGGGCGCCAGGCCGTTCATGATGCCCAGGACGTCACCGCTGCCCAGCGCGCTGAGCAGGTTGTTCGCCGCGGTGGACGGGCTCTCCGCGCCCGCGGCCACGTCGTCGGAGCTGCGCAGCGCCCACACCGTGGCGACGGTGCCGGCGGCGAGCGCGAGGACGGCGACGACCGCCGTGATCACCAGGCCGGTGCGCTTCTTCTTCGGCGGCTCACCGCCCGCGAAGCCGTACGGCGGCTGGCCGTAGGGCGGCTGCTGGCCGAAGCCCGGCTGCTGACCGGGGTGCTGGGGCTGCGCGAAGCCCTGCGGGCCGGTCTGCGGGTAGCCGCCCTGCGGGAACCCCTGCTGCGGCTGGGGACCGGTCTGCGGGTAGCCGCCCGGCTGCTGCGGGTAGCCGCCCTGCGGCTGGCCGTACGGGTTGTTCTGCGGTGGCCATTCGCCTCCGCCGCCACCTGGGTAGGTCACGGTGCTCCTCCTGGAGTGCTGATCGCTGTGCGGGATGTCGCGGTGAGCACGGTGATCGCCCCGGCGATCCCCAGCACAGCACCACCGAGGGTCACCACCGGTCCGGTCAGGCTGATCCCGACCAATGCCCCCTCGTCGCCCCCTTGGACGGCGGCAAGTGCCGCCACCGTTCCCGCAATCGTGCCAAACACCAGTGCGACCCATGCCGCGAATCGGTGAAAACGCACCGCCCAAAGCACCACACAGCACACCGCCAACGGGGTGAGCGCGACCCACGCGCCGCGCAGCACCTCGCCCTGCGCACCGTCCAACCCGGCGAAACCACGCAGCGCGAGCACTTCGTAACTGGTCCGCGTGACCGTCCCGGAACGCAGCCAGGGCAGGAAGAAACCCACCACCGCCGTGACCAAACCGATAACTCCGAGCACCACGCCGACCCGGCGCCTGGTGGTCGGACCCGCCGACGCTCGTCTCATGGTCGGCTCCTCCGAGGTGTCCTGCGCACGCCGACATGCTCGCAGGCGTGTGGGACGGTGGTGGCATGAACGCACGCGACGTGATGGCCCTCTCGCGGCGGATCACCGTGCTGACCGGCGCGGGGGTGTCGCTGGAGTCCGGGGTGGTGCGGTTCCGGTTCGACGCGTCGTCGTTCCTGACCTCCGCGCGCGTGCGGCGGGACGTGTGGCGGTCCTGGCTGGACGATCCGTTGTGGACGGCCGAGCCGAACGCCGCCCACCGCGCGGTGGCCGCGCTGCAACGCGCCGGCCGGGTGCGGTCGGTGCTCACCCAGAACGTCGACGGGCTGCACCAGCGGGCCGGGTCGTCGTCGGTGGTGGAGCTGCACGGGTCGATGGCCCGGGTGGTGTGCGTCTCGTGCGGCGCGACCGGCGCGACGGGGGACGCCCTGGCCCGGGTGCGCGCCGGCGAGGCGCCGCCGGGCTGCCCGGTGTGCGGCGGCGTGCTGCGGCCGGCCGCGGTCGCGTTCGGCGAACCGCTGCACCCGGACGTGCTGCGCGCGGCGCGGACGGCGGCGCTCGACTGCGACGCGATGCTCGTGGTCGGGACGTCGCTGACGGTGGAGCCGGCCGCGGGCCTGGTGCCGCTGGCCGCGCGGGCGGGCGCGGCGGTGGTGATCTGCAACCTGGACCCGACGCCGCACGACTCGCTGGCGGCCGCCGTGGTGCGCGCGCCGGCCGCCGCGGCGCTGCCGGAGCTGGCCGCCGTGCCCGTGGTGGCGACCGGCCCGATCCGCACGTGGGGCGACCCGAGCACCTGGTGACCACCCGTTCGTGCCGATCGACCACCCACCCGGGCACCCGGTGCGGTGGCATCGTGACCGCATGGGAGATCAACAGTCGCCGATCAACCTCCACGACGCGGTGGTGGTCCCCGGGCTGGCGGACGAGTTGACCGTGCGGTGGCGGGCCGACCAGTTCACCGCCGCCGAGGAGGGCCACGGCTGGCGGTTCCGGCCGCGGGGCGAGCACGTGGTGACGCTCTCCGGCCGGGACTTCCGGCTCGACAACCTCCACTTCCATCGGCCGAGCGAGCACTGGGTGCGCGGCCGGGCGCGGGGCGCCGAGCTGCACGCCGTCCACCTGGGCGCGGACGACGCGCTGCGGGCGTGCGTGCTCGCGGTGTTCGTGGACCTGGGCGAGCCGGGCCCGTCCGAGGCGAAACCGCCGAGCGGCATCGACCTGCCGAAGCTCTTCCCGGGCGGCGGCTTCCACCGCTACGAGGGCTCGCTGACCACCGGCGGGTTCGACGAGATCGTCAGCTGGGTGGTCATGCACGACCCGGTGCAGGTGGAGGACCCGGCGCTGCGCGCCTTCGTCCGCTCCCACGCCGACCGGCCGCGGCCCGTGCAACCGGTCAACCGCCGGTTCCTGCTGACCACCGGCTGACGATCGGCCGACGTGGCGCTGGTCGCGGCGCGCACGCGTGCATAAGGTCACCACGTATGCGCGTACCCCTGACTGTCGCCGATTTCCTCGACCGGGCGGAGCAGGTCTTCGCCGACACGACGGCCGCCGTGGACGAGCCCGACCAGCCCGCCGCGCCCGTGCCGACCACCACCTACGGCGGGTTCGCCGCCCGCGTCCGGGCCTGGCAGGCCGGGTTCGACGCGCTCGGCCTGGGCGAGGGCGAGCGGGTGGCCGTGGTCAGCCAGAACTCGGCCCGCCTGCTCGAACTGCTGCACGCCGTGCCCGCGACCGGGCGCATCGCGGTGCCGGTCAACTTCCGGCTGCGGCCCGACGAGGTGTCCTACATCGTCGAGCACAGCGGCGCGTCCGCGCTGCTCGTGGACCCGGAGCTGGAGCTGGACGCCGTCACCGCGCCGCACCGCTTCGTGCTCGGCGAGCAGACCGAGACCGAGCTGATGCGCTTCGGCGTCGAACCGCGCCCGTGGCGCGAGCCGGACGAGGACGCCACCGCCACGATCAACTACACCTCCGGCACGACCGCCCGGCCCAAGGGCGTCCGGATGACCCACCGCAACATCTGGCTCAACGCCGTCACGTTCGCCCTGCACGCCCGCGTCTGGGAGCGCGACGTCTACCTGCACGTGCTGCCGATGTTCCACTGCAACGGCTGGGGCATGCCCTACGGGCTGGCCGGGCTCGGCGTGCCGCAGGTCGTGCTGCGCAAGGTGGACGGGACCGAGATCCTCCGGCGCGTCCGCGACCACGGCGTCACGCTGATGTGCGGCGCGCCCGCCGTCTGGAACGCCGTGCTCGACGCCGCCCGGGAGTGGGACGGCGAGATCCCCGGCCGCGACCGGGTCCGCATCGTCTGCGCCGGCGCGCCGCCGCCCAGCCGCACCATCGCCCGCGTCGGCGAGGAGCTGGGCTGGGAGTTCCTCCAGCTCTACGGCCTGACCGAGACCTCGCCGCTGCTGACCTTCAACCGCACCCGGCCGGCCGACGACGCGCTGCCCGCGGAGGAGCGGGCGCGGAAGCTGTCGCGGGCCGGCGCGCCGGGGCTCGGCGTGCGGCTCAAGGTGTCGGGGACCGGCGAGGTGCTGGCGCGCGGCAACGTGGTCATGGCGGGCTACTGGGAGAACCCCGAGGCCACCGCCGAGGCGTTGGCGGACGGCTGGTTCCATACCGGCGACGGCGGCGAGCTGGACGACGAGGGCCACCTGACGATCTCGGACCGCAAGAAGGACGTGATCATCACCGGCGGCGAGAACGTGTCGTCCATCGAGGTGGAGGACGCCCTGTTCGCCCACCCCGCGGTCGCCGAGGCGGCGGTCATCGGCGTGCCGGACGAGAAGTGGGGCGAGACGATCAAGGCGCTGGTGGTGCGGGCGGAGGGCGCGGAGGTGACGGAGGCCGAGCTGATCGCGCACTGCAAGGCCCGGCTCGCCGGCTACAAGGCGCCGACGTCGGTCGAGTTCCGCGACGCGATCCCGCGCACCGCCACCGGCAAGGTGCAGAAGTTCAAGCTGCGCGAGCCGTACTGGGCGGGCCTCGACCGCAAGGTCAACTGAGCGTGATCAGGTCACCCGGCTGAGGGAGGCTCGCTGCGCCTGCTGTTACCCGTGTGGCTGATGTTCATGCTGGGCCGGTTGGAATCGATGTGGCGGGAGTGGCAGAGTCGGCCCCGTGTCACGCCGTTCGGCGTAACGCCGATCGGCCGAGTGCGCGGGGAGGCGGAAATCGTGACCCGATGGGTGATCCCGGTCGTGATCGCGTTGACCACCGCGGTGGGCCTGGCCGGCACGGCCCACGCGGCCCCGCCACCCCCGCCCAACCCCAGCGACGCCGACCTCGCCGCCGGCCGGCAGGAGGCCGACGCCAAGGCCGCCCGCGTCGGCGAGCTGACCGGCCGGCTCACCGAGGCCGAGTCCCGGCTCCAGGAGCTGACCGACGACGTCGCGTACCGGATGGAGCTGGCCAACAAGGCCCGGGTCGACCTGGAGGCGGCCCAGGGGGAGGCCGACCGGGCCCGCCGGGACGCCGAGGCGGCCCGGGGCGCCGCCGACGCCGCCGGCCGGGCCGTCGAGGACGCCCGCGCGGACCTGGACGAGTTCGCCGCCGCGAGCTTCCAGCAGGGCAGCGTCATCGGGTCGGTCTCGGCGTACTTCGGCGCGTCCAGCCCCGAGGACCTGCTGGCGCGCGCGCAGCTGTTGGAGGCGGTCGGCGACGCCGGCCTGGACGCGTTGGCCGACGTCGAGCGACGCCGGTCCGAGCAGGCGAACGCCGACTCGGCCGCCCGTGCCGCGCTCGACCTGGCCGACCGCAAGCGCGCCGCCGCCGACCAGGCCAAGCGGGACGCCGACGCGGCGCAGGCGGACGCCGTGCGGGCGCAGGAGGGCCAGGCCGCCGCGGCCCGCGCCATCCAGGACGACAAGACCCGGGTCGAGGGCGAGCTGGACCAGGCGTTGCACGCGGTGGAGAGCCTGGAGGGGCAGCGGGCCCGGTACGACCGGTGGCTGGAGGACAAGAGGCGCGAGGAGGAGGAAGCCGCCCGGCAGGCCGCCCTCGCCGCGGCGGCCCCGAAACCGCAGGTCCCGCGCCCGCAGCCGGTCGTCGCGCCGGGCGGCAGCGCGGCCGTGGAGACGGTCGTCGCGCGTGCCCTGGCGCAGCTCGGCGTGCGGTACTCGTGGGGCGGCGGCAACTACAACGGCCCGACCGTCGGCATCCGCGACGGCGGCGTCGGCGACGCGCACGGCGACTACTACAACGTCGGCTTCGACTGCTCGGGGCTGATGATGTACGCGTTCGCGGGGGTCGGCGTCTACCTGCCGCACTACAGCGGCTACCAGTACAACGCGGGCCGCAAGGTGCCGCTGACCCAGGCGCGGCGCGGCGACATGCTGTTCTGGGGACCGGGCGGCGGCACGCACGTCGCGCTCTACCTCGGCGGCGGGATGATGGTCGAGGCCCCGTTCTCCGGGTCGCACGTCCGGGTCGCCCCGGTGCGGTACGGCGGGATCATGCCGTACGCCACGCGCCTGCTCTAGCGGTGCTCGCCCGCCGGTTCCAGGCGCAGCGACCGGACCTCCTCGCGCAACGCCCGGATCTCGGCCAGCAGCGCGTCGTCGGGCGTGGCGGGGCGCGCCGGCACGTCGGACTCCATCGCGTTGCACACGACCGCGATGAACAGGTTCAGCATGGTGAACGTGCCGACGAGCAGGTAGGCCACGAAGAACACCCAGGCCAGCGGCTGGGTCGCCATCAGGTCGCGCATGACGTCCGACCAGCCGTCGCCGGTGGTGATCTGGAACAGCGTGAGGACGGTCGGGCCGAGGCCGTCGAACCGGGGGTCGCCGCCGGCGCGGAACAGGTTCACCGCGACCACGCTGGCGACGTACAGCATCAGCACGAGCAGGCCGGACAGCGAGAGCAGGCCGGGGATCGACTTCACCAGCGCGGTCACCACGCGGCGCATGCTCGGCACCATCGCGACCAGCCGCAGCGCGCGCAGCACGCGCAGGGCGCGGATCACCGACAGCGGCCCGGCGGCCGGCAGCAGGGCGACCGCGACCACGGCGAGGTCGAAGCAGCTCCACGGGTCGCGGAAGAACCGGAGGCGGTGCGCGTGCAGGCGGGCGGCCAGCTCGACCACGAAGAACGCCATCGCGGCCCGGTCGAGCACCGTGAAGAGGCCGCCGGCCGAGGACACCAGGGCCGGTGACGTCTCGCACCCGAGGGTGATCGCGTTGACCACGACCACCGCGACGACCAACCGCTGGAAGCGCCTGCCGTCCACGACGTCGCGGACGCGGTCGCGCAAAGCCATGCCGAACTCCTCCTGCACGCGTCTGGGGCGGTGCCCGATCGAGCACCGCCCCATCGGCGTGCCGGCCGTACGGCTTGACCGGATTCACTTCATCGAGTGAAACCGCGAGAGTCGTCCCCTCGCGCCGCGAGAGTCCTACGTCCAGGACCCGTGAATTCAACGCTCAGGTCACCGACCGCTCGTCGTGAGCGTTGAACTCGGGGTGCGTGAACGTTGGACTCTCGCGGCGCGGGTGTAGGACTCTCGCGGGTGGGTCAGCGGTCCATCAGGGCGAACACGCCCCAGCCCAGGTACTCGCGCTGGTAGCGCGCGTACCGGACCGGGTCGGCGGCGAGTTCGGCGCGCAGGGTGGGCGCCAGCTCGTCGTCCGGGTTCTCCGCCAGCCACCGCTTGGTGTTGAGCCACTGCGCGGCGACGTAGCGGTCCCAGCTGTCCTGGTCGGCCAGCACCATCTCCACCACGTCGCAGCCCAGCTCGCCGAACTGGGCCAGCAGCCCCGGCAGCGACAGGTAGTCGTCGCGGCTGGTGGCGTGGCTGCCCTCGACGGCGGCCTGGTCGGGCGGGTCGAGCCGCCAGTACGGGTGCCCGACCAGCAGCAGGCCGCCGGGGCGCACGCTGCGCCGCAGCAGCTCCACCGTGCCCGGCACGCCGCCGCCGATCCACGTCGCCCCGACGCACGCGGCGATGTCGACCGGCTCGTCCGCGACGTGGCCGGACGCGTCGCCGTGCACGAACTCGACCCGGTCGGCCACGCCCAGCTCGACCGCGCGCGCCCTCGCCGAGGCCAGGAACGCGGTGCTGAGGTCGACGCCGGCGCCGGTCAGCCCGTGGTCACGGGCCCACGTGCACAGCATCTCGCCCGACCCGCAGGCCAGGTCGAGCACGCGCCAGCCGGGCCGGGGCCGCAGCGCCCGGCCGAGGACGGCGAGCTTGACGTCGTCGATCGGGTTGTGGATGCGGTGGGTGCTTTCGCGGATGGTGAAACTACGGGGTATGTCCACTTCCGGTGGTCCTCACGTCCAGGGGAATGGTCGGCGTGAACGGCCGCTCGGCGGCCGGGACCCGGACGGGCATGCGAAGCACCTCATTCGTGGACATCGGGTACGGACGGCGGTGAGGCTAGGCCCGGCCGCCACCGCCGGTCCACCGCTTTTCCCGCCCCGGACGTCCACAGTGGACAAGGGGTGGATATGAACCCTATTCGGAGCGATCTCGGAATGCGGCCCGGAAATTGCGGAAAAATGTTCCTGATCACTCGAATGCACGGCCCCCGCTTCGGTAGCGTCGAAGGTCACAGGGAGGAAGTCAAGTCCAGGGGGGACCATGACGGCCGGCCGATTGATTCTCGACGACGGGGAACTGTCCTACCTCGGGCAGGGCGAGGGGCCGCCGGTCGTGCTGCTGCACGGCGGCGCGCTCGGCGGCGTCACCTG
>NZ_JBHYXZ010000075.1:0-27017 GCF_042752395.1 Actinosynnema sp. NPDC059335
CGACGGGTCGTACCGACAGGGTGGGGGGCGCGCCCGGCCGGGCTGGCGGCCCCCGCGGTCAGGTCTGAGTACACCCCGGACTCACCGTCCCGGCGCCCGCCCGGGGCTCCTGGATGTCGACCCGCGGCGGGAAGATCAGCAGGGGGGACCGGTCGAGCCGCAACCCGCTGCCGACGACCGAGGTGATGAACATGCGGTCGGGCGTCGAGCCGGGGTGGATGGCCCACGAGTGCGGGTACGGGGTGGCGACGACGGGCCGGTGGTGCTTCGGTTCCTTCTCGCCGAGGCCCAGGTACAGGCCGCTGCCCACGTTCCGGACGATCTGGGTGGTCCGGCTGTCCCGGACGATCTCCCACCGCTGGTAGTCGCGGTCGTGGTGGAACGGCCCCATCAGGACCGTCGGCGACCCCTCCAGGCGCGAGATGTGGGACAGCAGGCCCTTCTGCTCGCCGTTGAACGCGATGCGGTACACGCCGTCCGGGACCACCAGGGCGGTCGTGGCCACGGCGGAGGGCGCGACGGTCAGCGCCGTCACCGCGCCCATCGCGGCGACCCACACGCCCATCACCCTGGCGGCACGTCGGAGCATCATCATCAGCGGATCCCTTCCCTGAGGTGCGTCTCGCGGGAGCGAGAACCCCTCAGGCATACCGCCATTCGGCCGCGCTGATAGCCTGCCGAACGGTGGTAGTACCCGCTCGGATGGGGGACGTGCCGGGAACGCCGGTCAGTCGGGCCGGTGCGCCCCGCCGCCCAGGCCGTAGAGGATGCGCTGGATGACCTCGGGATCGACGTCCGGCTCGTCGCCCAGCTTCTCGGCGGCGGGGGAGCGGCGCGGCTCGCGACGCGGCAGCGGCACGGCGGAGGCGTTCATGCCCGACGGCAGGGCCAGCTCGCACCAGGCCAGGTGCCCGCCCGCGGTGAGGTCCACCAGGCCCGCGCGGGTGCCGGCCAGCTCCGGCGGCAGCGCGACGCGGTTGCCCTCGACCTCGACCACCAGGTAGGTGCCGGTCAGGCGGAGGCGGACGAGCAGGAAGCCGGGGGCGCGCCGGTCGGCCACCTCGACCGCCGCCCCGACGAGCCGGCGGGCCGTCTGCGCGGCCTCGTCCTGCATCGCCCGCAGGCGCCACTCGCCGAGCGAGAAGCGCACGAACATGTCCGCGACGTTCACCGCGGTGGGCAGCGCGACGAGTCGAAGGTCGTCGACCTGTTCGGTCTGGCCGTTCACACCGATCCTCCTCGCCTGCTTCCGGCGCGTGCTGCGCCAGATGGTGCCATGAGTTCGTCCATCGTCACCCACGTGGTCTACGTCCGTGAGCGGACCGTGTCCGCATTGAGTTCTACAACTTCAGTGTTGATCGAAAGAGAACTCTGGTTTACACGACTCGCTACGGACCTACTACGGGTGGGGGCGGTGGGCGGTTCATCCGGGGTTGCGGCGGCGACCGGAAACTACCGAACGACGCGGCGAAAGGGAATGAGGGGTCATGTTCGCCCGGACGAGTTACGCGAGGCACGCAGCGTAGGTGGGTGGCGCGGCGGTCGATAGCGGACGGTGACCTGCGTTGACCGCCGGTGGTGGGTGGGTCGGGGTGAGGGGCGGTTGCGGGTGGCACGGCCGAGGGGGCGGTTGCGGGTGGCGTGACGGAGGGGCGGGTGGCGTGACGGAGGGGCGGGTGGCGTGACGGAGGGGCGGGTGGCGTGACGGAGGGGCGGGTGGCGTGACGGAGGGGGCGGCGAGTGGCATGGCGCGGGGTGGCGGTCGGGTGCGAACGCGGGCGAGCCGAGACGGTCGGCGGGTCCCGGCGGACGCGCCGCGGGTCCGGCGGAACCTGGCGGTCGCGCGTGAACGCCGGCGAAGCCGGTGGAGCGGCAGCGCGAAGGCCCGCCGGCGCTCCGGCGGGCCTTCGGTGGTTCCGTCCGCGGGTGGGGGTCAGCCCTCCTGCTTGACGGCCTCGATCTCCAGCAGGATGGTGATCTTGTCACCGACGACCGCGCCCGCAGCGCCGCCGGTCACGCCGAACTCGCGGCGGTTGATCTCGGTGGAGGCGGAGAAGCCCGCCACCTTCGCGCCCTCGAACCCGTCGCCGAAGCCGTTCAGCTCCAGCTCCAGGGTCACGGCCTTGGTCACGCCGTGCAGCGACAGCTCGCCGTCGACGAGGAAGCCCTCGCCGTGGGCGCGCACGCCGGTGGAGGTGAAGGTCAGCTCCGGGAACTTCTCGACGTCCAGGAAGTCCTCGCCCTTGACGTGGGCGTCCCGCTGCTCGTTGCGGGTGTCGATCGAGGCGGCGTCGATCTTGGCCGTGACCGTGGACTCCAGCGGGTTCTCGGCGGTCACGATCGTGCCCTCGAACGTGCCGAAGTGGCCCCGCACCTTGGAGACGCCGAGGTGGCGGACCACGAACGAGATGTCCGAGTGCACCGGGTCGATCGCCCACGTGCCCGCGAGGTAGCCGGGGATCTGCACAGTCTGCGAGGTCATGGAGTGGTCCTTCTGGGTTGGTCTGGTTGAACTCTCAACAGAACATAGCGCATCCTGGTTGAAGGTTCAACAACGGTCGTATGATGGGAGCATGAGCGACGTGCGGTGGTTGAGCGCCGAAGAGCAGCAGGTGTGGCGTGCCTTCATGACCGCCGTGACGAAGTTCACCGAACACCTCGACCGGCAGTTGCAGCGGGACTCCGGGATGCCCATGGCCTACTACGAGATCCTGGTCGCGCTGTCCGAGGCCCCGGACCGGGCGTTGCGGATGAGTGAGTTGGCGTCGGTGTGCCACTCGTCACGGTCCAGACTCTCCCATGCCGTGGCCCGGTTGGAGAAAGAGGGTTGGGTCGAGCGGCGGGCGTGCGCGTCGGACCGGCGCGGCTCGATCGCGGCCCTGACCGACACCGGGTTCGCCGTCCTGGCGGCGGCTGCCGAGGGGCACGTGACGGCGGTGCGGGAGCACCTGTTCGACGTGTTGACGCCGGAGCAGTTGCGGTCGCTGGCCGAGATCAGCCGGGCGGTGGACGCGGGGCTGACGTCGGAGTGCGCGAAGGTGCAGCGCGAGGAGTTCGCGGACCTGTAGGGGTTGGGCCGTCTGCGAGGGCATTCTGAAGATCAAAAAAGATCAACAGAGTCCTCGCCGGACGGGCAGATCAGCAGGATGGACAACCCCGTCCGGATGTTCCGTTGGGTGGTGGGGCCGGTGTCCGTGTCATCCCGCCGACCTCCACAAGGGCAACCACACGCGTCAAGGGGGCCGTTCCAGCCTCGGGTGCGGTAGGGCCGGGAGTGCCCCCTTGACACGCGTGGTTGGGCGTTGCCAGGTCGGCGGGATGACACGGCCCCCTCCTTGGGGAGGAAGAGCCCTTGCACGGGTGGTGGCTGGTGTGCCCCTCGTTGGCCGGTCGGAACATCCCACCTCCGGGGGAGGGATGGTCCGAAGTGGACGCGGACGGCGGAATCGGGGTGAGCCGACCGGAGCAGGGGCGCGGGTTGTGCCGGAATCGTCACACGAGCCCGTTAGCATCCGGCGGGTGGGAGCCAAGCTGGGCAGGATCGCGCGTCGGGCGATCGGCGCGGGCCGGCGTGAGTCGGCCAGTGTCAGCGCCGCCGCGTTAGGGCTTTTGCTACTGGTCGGCGCCGCGCTGGGCGACGGCATCTCGCGCACCGCCGTCGAGGTCTCCGACGGCCTGACGTGGCTCAACGACGACCAGCGCGGCGAGGTCGTGCAGGTCAACCCCAGTTCCGGCAAGCCGCAGACCCGCCTCCAGGTCAGCGGCGCGGACGCGCAGTTGGAGATCGCGCAGTCCGACGACAAGCTGATCGTGCTCGACCGCCGCACCGGTCAGATCACCGTGATCGACCTCGCCACGCTGCTCTCGTCCGGTCGCAGGCAGGCGCCTCCCGGGCCGTCGGCGAAGGTGCTCATCGTGCTCGACCGGGTCTTCGTGGTCGACCGCGCGGCGGGGTCGATCCACAACGCCGACCCGGTGACGTTGGCCGACATCGGGTCGCCGTGGCTCGCGGGGCAGCCGTTGGCGGACGTGGTGGCAGACGACCACGGCGTGGTGTGGGCGGTGGACCACGGCGGGAACCTGCACGCGTTGGAGTGGTCCGACGACGACCTGGAGTTCCTGGAGCGGTCCAACAAGGCGGTGTCCGGGGCGGGTCCGCGCACGGCGCTGGTGCCGCACGAGCGGGGCGTGACGCTGCTCGGGTTGGAGGGCGGCGTGGTGGTGCGCGACGGCACCGGGCGCGACCTCACCACGAGCACGGCGTCGTTCGCGGGCGAGGTGCTGGCCGCGCAGACGAGCCCGACGGGCCTGGTGCCGGCGTCGGTGCCGGACGCGTCGGCGGTGGTGCTGGTGACCGGTGACGAGGTGGTCCGGGTCGACATGGGGCAGTTCACGTGCCCCAGGCCGGGCCGTCCGGCGGTGTTCCGCGAACGGGTGTACGTGCCGTGCCGGGGTTCGGGCAAGGTCGTGGTGCTGGACCGGTCCGGCCGGCGTGGCGGGGACGACGTGCGCACCGGTGGTCCGGGCGATCCGGCGCTGGTGTTCGACGACGGCAAGTTGTTCATCAACACGCCGGGCGCGGCCGAGGGCGTGATCGTGGACTCCGACGGGCGCACCCGCAGCGTGGTGGTCCGCAGTCCCGAGCTGCCGGTGCTGGACCCGGAGCGGCCGCCGATGCCGAGCGTGCCGAGCCCGCCGCCGCCGCGTCCCGACCCGCCGGCGCGGGACAACCGGGGTCACGGCCAGGACTCCCAGCCGCGCGGTGAGGAGACGACGACCGCGCCGGTGACGACGACGACCCCGAGCGCCGGTGTGTCGGGCACGGCTCCGGGCCGGCCCGCGGGTGTGACGGTGTCGCAGCGCGGCAACAACGGCACGTCGGTGGTCGTGGCGGTCGGCTGGAGCGCGGCGGACGACGGCGGCGAGCCGGTCACGGGGTACGTGGTGACGGGGACCGGCGGGTTCTCGGGCGGGACCCGGGAGACGCGGGTCGCGGGCACGTCGGCGGAACTGGTGCTGCCGTGCGCGGGCACTTCGTTCTGCGCGAGCGGGAAGCTGGACGTCGCGGTGGCGGCCTACAACAGGTTCGGCACGGGAGCGGCGGCGACGGCGTCGTGGACGGTTCGCCCGGCGGCGGGTCCGACGATCACGAACCCGCCGGTGGTCACGACGACGACCACGGCCGCGCCGCCACCGCCACCGCCGCCCCCTCCGACGACGACAACGACGACGACCCCTCCGCCGCCCCCTCCGCCACCGCCGTTGCCCGGCGCGGGCGCCGTGGTGATCAGCACGGTCGGCGTGGGCGCGCACAAGTACGAGAGGAAGGTGACCACGGCCCCGCCGGCGGACTGGGCGAGCCACAGCGGCACGTGCGAGGTGGTCAACAAGACCTACGGGAGCAGTGTGCCGATCGCGTGCTCGGGCGGCACGGTGACGATCGACGTCGACCTCGGCACGAACTCGATCGTCGTGCGGGCGCACGGGCCGGCGGGGTCGGTGGACTCGGCGGCGCGTTCGGTGCTCGTGCGCGAGCCGGTCGAGGAGTGCGGTGGGAGGATCTGCAAGCCGAACAGCCTGCCCGCGTCGGAGAGCAACCAGCTCGTCGGCGGCGGGATCGGGTTGCTGGCGACGGCGTGGCTGCTGACCCTGCGCAACCGGCGGATGCGGCGCGACGGGTCGGAGTAGCCGGCTGACCGGCGGTGTGGACGGGTGACGGGTCGGCGAGCACGAGGGGTTGGAAGTGACGACTGCGGCGGTTCCGGCGATCGGCGAGGACGAGATCGCGGCGTTCCGCGCCCTGCACGAACGGCTCGGCGACGCGGTCGAGTCCGCGGTGCGGGGCAAGCGGGACGTGGTCGACCTCGTGCTGGTCGCGATGTTCGCGGGTGGGCACGTGCTGCTGGAGGACGTGCCGGGCACGGGCAAGACCACGCTGGCGCGTGCGGTGGCGGGCGCGTTGGGCGGGGTGTCGCGGCGGGTGCAGTTCACGCCCGACCTGCTGCCGTCCGACGTCACGGGCACGTCGGTGTACGACCCGCAGACCGGGCAGGTGAAGTTCCGGCCTGGTCCGGTGTTCGCGAACGTCGTGCTGGCCGACGAGATCAACCGGGCCGCGGCGAAGACGCAGTCGGCGCTGCTGGAGGTCATGGAGGAGCGGACGGTCACGGTGGACGGCGTCGCGCACGCCGTGCCCGCGCCGTTCCTGGTGGTGGCCACGCAGAACCCGATCGACCTGGACGGCACGTACCGGTTGCCGGAGGCGCAGTTGGACCGCTTCATGCTGCGCACGTCGATCGGCTACCCGGCGGTGGAGCACGAGATCGACGTGCTGCGGCCGGGCAGCGGCGCGGGCCAGGTGGGCGCGGTGCCGACGGTGAGCAACCCGCACGTGGTGGCGGAGCAGGGTCGTCGGCTGGCGACGCTGCACGTGGCCGACCCGTTGCTGCGCTACATCAGCGACATCGGGGTGGCCTCGCGGGAGGACGGCCGGTTGCGGTTGGGCGCGAGCACGCGTGGTCTGCGCGCGTTGGTGCGGTGCGCGCAGGTGTACGCGGCCGCGCAGGGCCGGCACTTCGTGGTGCCGGGTGACGTGCAGGCGTTGGCCGTGCCGGTGTTGGCGCACCGGTTGGTGCTCACGCGCGAGGCGCAGTTGGCGGGGACCACGACCGCGGACGTGCTGGCGGACGTCCTGGCGGGCGTGGCGGTGCCGCGGCCGGCCGCGCGGTGACCCGGGTGCGGCTGACCGCGCGCGGGACGGGCGCGGCGGTCCTGGGCGGGGTGCTGGCGGTGTTCGGGTTGTGGTGGCGTTATCCGGGTGTGGCGGGGCTGGGCATCGCGTTGCTGGCGCTCGTGTCGGCCGGTGTGGTGTCGGTGCTGTCGCGGGCCAAGGTCGCGCCGAAGCGCACGGTGCGGCCGCGGACCGTGCAGCGGTTGGGCGCGTGCACGGGCGTGGTGGAGCTGACGGGCACCAGCAAGCGGTTCCCGGTGGTGTTCGACGCGACCGACCAGGTGGCGGGCGAGGTGGTGGCGGTGGACCTGCCGCTGCTCGCGCCGGGTCGGCGGGTGAAGGTGGAGTACCCGATCCCGACGCACACCCGCGGTCTGCTGCGGGTGGGTCCGCTGACGTTGAGCCGGCGCGGGCCGGCGGGCCTGGCGCACGCCCGGACGGTGGTGGGCGACGTGGTGGAGGTGCGCGTGGTGCCGCGGGTGCTGCCGGTGCGCGGGCTGCCGGGCGGGGTGCGGCGCGGGCACGTCGGCGCGGACGAGCGGGTGGAGCGCGGCGGCACGGACCTGGTGGGGCTGCGCGAGTACGTGCCCGGTGACGACCTGCGCCGACTGCACTGGGCGACGTCGGCGCGGACCGGGACGTTGATGGTCCGGGAGGACGCCGACCCGGCGCGCCCGCACCTGGCCGTGGTGCTGGACGACCACGCGGAGTCCTACGCCGGGGCCGAGGACTTCGAGGACGCGGTGGAGGTGGCGGCGTCCCTGGTGACGGTGGCGATCGCGGAGGGGCACCCGGTGCGGCTGGTGTCGTCGTCGGGCGCGGTGGACGTGGAGCTGCCGGCGGGCGCGGTGGACGCCGACGCGTCCGCGGTGCTGGCGGCGCTGGCCGACCTGAAGGCCGCCGACGTGACCCCGGCGGGACGTCCGCTGCCGGTGCGGGACCTGGACGTGGTCGCGGTGGTGTGCGGGGCGCGGGCGGAGTTGTCCGCGTTGACGCTGGAGGCGGGTCGGGCGTCGGCGGGGGTGGTGCTGGCGGTGGACCCGGCGCCGGCGCGGCCGGTCTCGGCGGTCGGTTCGGTGCTCGTGCTGCGCCACCCGAAGGCCGAGGGGTTGCTGGACGCCTGGAACACGGCGGTGTCGCGGTGAGCGCGGTGGTGCCGGCGTGAGGGCGCGGGTGAGCTGGTCGGCGTTGCTGGTGGTGGTGGCGGCGCTGCACCTGGGCTCGGGTTGGCAGGGGTACGCGGCGTCGCTGGTGTTCGCGGGCGCG
Organism: Actinosynnema sp. NPDC059335; assembly: GCF_042752395.1. Taxonomy (NCBI): domain Bacteria; kingdom Bacillati; phylum Actinomycetota; class Actinomycetes; order Pseudonocardiales; family Pseudonocardiaceae; genus Actinosynnema; species Actinosynnema sp. NPDC059335. The sequence continues at coordinate 7,997 of NZ_JBHYXZ010000075.1, forward strand.
GTGGTGGTGGCGTTCGGGTGCCTGCCGCTGCTGCGGTGGCGGCGGCTGCCGGCCGGGCTGGTGGCGTTCTCGTTGGCGGTGCTGGCGCTGGTCGGCGGCTACTGGGTGGCGCGGGACACGGCGGTCGACGGCCTGGACCCGGCCGGGGTGCTGCTGGACCTGGTGCCGCGGCTGCTGACCGCGGCCCGGCCCGCGCCCGTGACGCCCGAGCTGCTGACGCCGGGCGTGCTGCTGGTGTTCGGGGTGTCGTTGCTCGTGGTGACGGCGGTGGCGCGGCGTGGTCGGTCGCTGCTCGCGCCGGTGGCCGGCGCGGCGGTGCTCTACACGTGCACGGCGCTGCTGACGGCGGGGCGGGCCGACCGGTTCGGCGTGGTCGCGGTGGTGCTGGTCGTGCTGGTGGCGGTCGGGTGGCTGCTGGTGGACCGGCTGGAGGTCGGCGGGCGGCTGCTGCTGGGGTTGCCGGCCGTGCCGGTGGCCGTGGTGGCGGCGTTGGCGGTGGTGCTGCCGTCCGGTGACGCGTTCGAGCCGCGCGAGCTGGTGGAGCCGCCGGTGCGCGACCTGGGGGTGGCGAGCCCGCTGCCGCAGTTGGCGTCGTGGGCGAACCTGGGCGACGTCGAGCTGTTCCGGGTGCGGGGGCCGGAGCGGGCGGTGCGGCTGGTGGCGTTGTCGGACTTCTCGGGCGCGGCGTGGCGGGCGGCGTCGCTGTACGGGCCGATCGGGGCCGTGGCCGAGCCGGACCTGCCGCCGGGTGCGCGGGTCGACGAGGTCGAGGTGGAGATCACCGTGGGCGAGCTGGGCGGGCGGTGGCTGCCGACGGTGGGGCGGCCCACGGCGGTGTCGTTGGACGGCGCGGTGGTCGACCCGGACTCGGGGTCGTTGGTGCTGCCGGACGAGCTGACGCCGGGGTTGTCGTACCGGGTGCGCGGTGTGCTGGACGTGCCCGACGACACGGACCTGCTGGACGCCACCGTGCCCGCCGACGCCGGTCGGTACCTGGACCTGCCGGGGTTGCCGTACTCGCTGGCGGAGTACGCGCGGCAGGTCGTGCGGAACGCGCGGACGCCGTACGAGCGGGCCGTGGCGATCGAGCAGGTGGTGAAGCAGGACCGGAGGCCGGACGCGCAGGCGCCGGTCGGGTCGTCCTACGCGCGGCTGGAGCGGTTCCTGTTCGGCGGCCCCGGCGAGCCGGGGGCGAACGCGGGGACGGCGGAGCAGTTCGCGTCGGCGTTCGCCGTGCTGGGCCGGGCGGTCGGGTTGCCGACGCGGGTCGTGGTCGGCTTCCAGCCCGCGGCGGGCGAGGAGCGGGTGGTGCGGGGCAGCGACGCGACCGCGTGGCCGGAGGTGTACTTCTCGGGGTGGGGCTGGGTGCCGTTCGACCCGGTGGCGGGCGTGGCGTCGGGCGGGTCGAGCGCGGCGCGGAAGCGCGAGGTGCTGGACCGGTTGGCGTCGGTGACGGCCACGGCGACGAGCACCCCGCTGTCCGCCCCGCCGCCGTTGGTGACGCCGTCCGGGCCGGTGGCGGCCGAGGGGACGTCGGCCGGGTCGCGGAGGTGGATCGGGTACGCGGTGCTGGGCGGCGTGCCGGTGGTGGTGCTGCTGACGTCGGGGTTGGCGCGGCTGGTGCGGCGGAGGCGGTTGCGGGCCGCCGGCGCGACCGGCGCGTGGGCCTACGTGCTGGACGGGCTGTTGTTGGCGGGGCGCACGCCGTCGCCGGACCGGACCGCGCCGGACATCGCCGCGGACCTCGGTTCGGAACCGGCGGCGGAACTGGCCCGACTGGCCGACCACGCCGCCTTCGCCCCGCCCCGACCGGCCGGTCGGCCGGCGCCGGTCGGGGTCGGTGATCCCGGGGCCTCGGCCGGTTCCGGGTCGGCCGGTGGTGCGCGGGTGTCCGCCGGGCCTGGGCGCGGGGGTTCCGCCGGTGGTGCGCGGGTCGGGCACGTTGCCGGTGGGGTGGGGATGCCGGCCGCGCGAGCCCGGGCCGTCGGCGAGGCGTGGACCCCGTCCGGCGCGCGGTCCCCGGCGGTGCGGGCGGGCGGCGTTCCGACGGGTCCCGGCGAGCCCGGCAGGTCGGCGTGGCGGTTGGCGAAGCAGGTCCGGAGCGGTCTGCGGCACGGGGTGCCGTGGTACCGCCGGGTGTTCTGGGCGGTGGACCCCCGGCCCCTGTGGCGGCGTTAGCCGTTGCGCACGGCGCACGTGCGGGCCGATGCGCCGCGTTGCGTCGCCGGGTCCTCCAGCCCGATCGCGAGCACCTGGAAGCAGTACTGCGGAGCCCTCGGCTCCAGGCCCTCCAGCACGTGCGACGTCACGCCGGCCACCACCGTCACCAGCGGCTTGGCGGTGGAGCCGGTCACGTCCACCACGACGAACTGGGCGTTGCCGTCGCTCGGGTCGGTCCAGAACAGCTCGATCCGGTCGCCGTCGTCCTCCAACCGCTTGAGCACCGGCGTGAACCTCGGGTCGCCGCCCTCCGGCAGGTTCGCCGTGGTGGTCGTCGTGGTCACCTCGGTCGTCGTCACGGTCGTGGTGCCGGGGGACGCCACCCGGTCCGACCGCCCCGGCAGGTTCACCGCCACCCCGACCACCACGCCCGCGAACACCGCGCCCACCGCGGCGAGCTTCCAGCCCCGGCGGGACCGGCGCGGCGGCGGCTCCGGCAGCTCCACCGGCGGCGGCGGGGGCGGTGGCGGGGGCGGGCGGTGGTCGGTGTGGTGGCGGACGGTCAGGTCGGCCAGGTTCTCGGTCCACGTCCGCACCGGCTCGGCCTCGCTCGGGGCGGGTTCCGGCGGTGTCTCGCGGACCGGCCGGGGGCCGAAGTCGGGCAGCTCGGTCGGGCCGTCCGGGTAGTGCTCGGGCACCTGCCGCCGCACCGCCACCGTGTGCTCGGGGTCCACTGTGGACTGCGGTGCCCCGGTCGGCACCGCCGCCAGCGCCGCCCGCAACGACGCCGCGTCCGGGAACCGGTCCTCGCGGGCCTTGCGCAGGCACCGCAGGATGATCGCCACCAGCTCGGCCGGCACGTCGCGCCGCAGCAGCGACCGGGGCTGCGCCTCGCGGACCCGGCCGAGGTAGGCGAGCATGGTGTCCTCGCCGGGGTTGGCCGACGCGAACGGCGGTTGGCCGTCCAGCAGGGTGAACAGCGTCGAGCCCAGCGACCACAGGTCGTCGGCCGCCGCGGGCGGGTTGCCGTCCACCATCTGCGGCGCGGCGTGGCGGTAGCTCACCATCCCCAACGACGCCGTGTGCGCGGCGTCCGCGCCCCGCGCGATGCCGAAGTCGGCCAGCACGTACGACGTGGGCAGCACGAGGATGTTCTGCGGCTTCACGTCCCGGTGCAGGATGCCCTGGCCGTGCGCGAACGCCAGCGCGTCGGCCACCGCGACGCCGGCCGCGACGACCTCGTGCACCGGCAGCGGCCCGTGCCGGTGGAGGCGGTCGTGCAGCGACCCGAGGTCGTAGTACTCCATCACGATGCACGGCCGGCCCGCGATCACGCCGGTGTCCAGCACCGTGACGATGTGCGGGTGCTGGCGGCCCAGGCGGACGGTGATCTCCAGCTCCCGGCGGAACCGGCTGACCGTGTCGGGGTCGGTGACGTCCAGGACCTTCACCGCCACGTCGCGGCCCAGCCCGTCCTGGGTGGCCCGGTAGACCGTGCCCTCCCCGCCGTGCGCGACGAGCCGGAAGTCGCTGTAGCCGGGCAGCGCCACGGCCGGCGTCCCACCGCTCCGGCCGGGCGGGGGCGCCCAGGCCAGCAGGTCGTCGGCGGGGTCCACGACCGGGATCGTATCGGGCCGGCCCGGTGTCGCCGCACGCCTCCGAACGGGCGCGGCGCGGTGCGCCGGAACGGCCCACCGCCGCCGGTTCCGTCCGAAGTGGACCACCGTGACCGGCCGTGGCGGGGTCCCCGACCGGGTGGGCTCGACGTGCGGGCCGGGGCCGGGCGTCGGATGGTGGGTGCGTGTGCAGGCGTCGGCGGTGGAGGGACTTGCGATGAGTGGCCCGATCGTGGTCGGTGTGGACGGCTCGGAGTCGGCGTTGACCGCCGTCCGGTGGGCGGCGGAGGAGGCGGTCCGGGTCCGGGTGCCCCTCGAACTCGTGCACGCCTACGCGCTGCCCGTCCACGCCTACCCGGAGATGGTGATGACCGGCCCGGAGGTGCAGGAGGCGTTCGAGGAGCAGGGCCGGCAGTGGCTGGAGCAGGCGGCCGCGTCGGTGCGCGACCTGGTGCCCGACCCGAAGACGTCGATCGTCGCGCGCCAGCCCTCCGCCGCGATGGTCGACGCCTCGCGCGACGCCCGGCTCGTCGTGCTCGGCTCGCAGGGCCTCGGCGGGTTCTCGGGCCTGGTCGTGGGGTCCGTGGCGGTCGCGGTCGCCACGCACGGGGAGTGCCCCGTGGTCGTGGTCCGCGGCGAGGCCCGGACCGGCGGTCCGGTCGTGGTCGGCGTGGACGGCTCGCCCGCCGCCGAGGAGGCGATCGACTTCGCGTTCCAGGCGGCGTCCATGCGCGGCACGTCGCTGGTCGCGCTGCTGGCCTGGACGGCGCTGTTCGCCGAGGCCCCCTACGCCGACCGGTTGCGGGTCGACTGGGACGACGTGGCCGAGCAGCAGCGGCAGCTGCTCGCGCAACGCCTGGCGGGCCGGCTGGAGGACTACCCGGACGTCGCGGTGGACCGGCGGGTGGTCCGCGAACGCCCGGCCAAGGCCCTGCTCGACGCCGCCCGCGAGGCGCAGCTCCTGGTCGTGGGCAGCCGCGGCCGGGGCGGGTTCGCCGGCCTGCTGCTCGGCTCCACCAGCCAGGCCATGGTCTACCACTCGCCGTGCCCGGTGGCCGTCGTCCGACCGACGGGCTCGCGCACCTGACCGCGCCGGCACCGTGCCGCCGGAGGCGATCTTGGGGCATGATCGGCACCCCACGGGTCGGTGACGGTATCCGACGGCGGCGCAGAGGAGCGGGATGGTCGCGGTGCTGGGCGGTCTGCGCGCGAATCGGGACCTGGCGGTGCTGGTCGGCGGCGCCGGGCTGGCCGGTCTGGGCGCGCAGGTCACGCTGGTCGGGTTCACCACCGGGCTGGCCGGGTCGGGGCCGTTCGCGGTCGCCGGGCTGTTCGTGGCCGCCGCGTTCGGCGCGGTGCTCGGCGCGCCCCTCGGCGGGTGGGCGGTCGAGCGGGTCCGCAACCACCTGCTGCTGTCCGTGTCGGTGTTCGCCCAGGTGCTGCTGCTGGTGGGCCTGCTGTTCGGGCACGAGCGGCTGCCCGTGCTGTACGGGTTGACGGCGCTGCTCGGCGTGGCCGGCGGCGTGGTGCGGACGTGCGCCTCCGCGCTGATCCCCCTCACCGGGGGCGACGACCAGGACGGCCAGGCCCGCCTGTCGTCCGCGCAGAACACCGGCGCGGTGGCGGGCATCGTGCTCGGCGGCGTGATCGCGGTCGGGCCCGGCGTCGAGGTCGCCGTCATGTTCGACGCGGTGACCGCGTTCGCGCACCTCGCGCTCGTGGTGCTGGCGCTGCGGGTGGACCGCGACCCCCGGCGCGACGACACCGCCGCCGGGCCGGGCGGCCAGTGGAGCGGCTGGGTGCTCCTGCGCAGCGACCGGCTGCTGCTCGGCCGCGTGGTGGCGCAGACCGTCGTCGGCGTCGCGGTGGCCGTCGCGCTGGTCAACGAGGTGTTCCTGGTCCTCGGGCCGCTCGGCGGCAACGGGTTCACCTACAGCGCGGTGCTCGCGTGCTGGACCGCGGGCCTGCTGCTCGGCGCGCGGTTCGGTCGCCGCTTCGCCACCGCGCGGGCGCTGCTCACCGCGTTCGTGGCGGTCAACCTGGTCATGGCGGTGTCGCTGGCCGCGCCCTCCCTGGTGCCGCACGTGGTCGTCAACGCGCTGGCGTGGCTGGTCGCGGGCGGGTGCGGCGCGGTGCAGCACGCCACGCTGACCGGGCTGGTGGAGCTGCGCACGTCGGAAGCCGTGCGGGGACGGGTGCTGGCCACCGCCGGCGCGGTCACGGCCTGCTCCGGCACGGTCGGCATCCTGGTCGCGGGTGCGGTCGTCGCCGCGGCCGGCCCGCTCTCGGCGCTGACCGTCGCGAGCGGGTTGACGCTGGTCGCCGCGCTGCTGGCGGGGTGGTCGGTGCTGCGCCGCGACCACCGGCGCGAGTCGGTCGTGGCCGCCGACCTGGAGCCGGTCGCGCCGGAGGACGACGAGCCGGTTCGGGACCGGGTGGTCGCCGGTTCCGGGCGGTGGACCCCGCGCGGTCGGTAGCCCGGCCCCCTCGGCCAGTCCGAGCAGGTCGGCGAGCCGGCCACGTCTCCGGGCCCAACGTGCTCGTCACGGGGCGCAGGGGCGCGAGCTGCGGCGGCTGGGAAGTTCGCGGTGGCGGAGGTCGGTCGGTTCGTGCGGGGTCCGCCGCTGGTGGGCCGCGTCGAGCCGGAACGCCTGTCGCGCATCGCGTGACGGCGTTCGCGGGAACGGGAGGGGCGGGGATGGACGGGTGGCGGTTCGCGGTCAGCACGCTCGGCGCGCCCGGTGCGCCGGTGCGGGACACCGCGCGCGTGGCGGCCTCGCACGGGTGTCACGGGCTGGAGGTCCGCGTGCACCCCGACGAGGAGGTGCGCGTCGGCCTGCCGCCCGACCGCGCCGCGCGGGTGCGGGCCGAGGTCGCCGACGCCGGTCTGGAGGTGGCCTGCCTCGCCGGGTACGCGAAGGTGTGCGGGCCGGGGCCGGTGGTGGACGAGCTGCGCGCGTTGGTGGAGTTGGCGGTGCTGCTCGGGGCTCCCGCGGTCCGGGTGTTCCCCGGCGGTGACGGCACGCGGGACGGCGAAGCGGCGGCGGTCGAGCGCATCGGCGCGGTGCTGCCCGACCTGCGGGCCGCGGGCGTCCGGCTGCTGGTGGAGACGCACGACTCCCACCCGACCGGCGCGGCGGCGCGGCGCCTGGTCGAGCCGTTCGCCGAGCCGGAGCGGGTGGCGGTGCTGTGGGACGCGGTGCACCCCTGGCGCGCGGGCGAACCGCCGGCCCGGACCCGCGAGGTGCTGGGGGAGTACCTGGGGTACTTCCAGGTGAAGGACGTGACCGCCGCCGACCCGACGCCGGTGCCGCCGGGCGAGGGCGACGTGCCGCTGGCCGAGTGCGGGCGGCTGCTGGCCGACTGGTCGGGCTGGGTGTCGCTGGAGTGGGAACGCGCCTGGTACCCCGACACGGCTCCCCTGCCCGTGCCGCTGCGGGCCGCCGCCGACTGGTACGCCCGGTGGCGGCCAGGGGAGCGGTGACCCCCGCGCCGACCGGTGCGCGGGGCCGACCGGTGGCGCGGTCGTGGGTTCAGGTGGCGGGGAACGTGGTGGCGATGCGTTCGCCGAGGCGTTCCAGCAGCGGTTCGGCGCGGGTCAGGCACACGGACACGTCCGGTTCCAGGTCGGTCAGCGCGAACGCGCCGGCGAAGCCCGCGGCGGCCAGTTCGGCGCGGTCCAGGGCGCAGCTCCCGGTCGCGGCGACCGCGGTCACCCCCACCCGCCGCGCCGCCGCCGCGACCCCCACCGGGGCCTTGCCCCGCAGCGTCTGGCGGTCCAACCGCCCCTCCCCGGTCACCACCAACCGCGCACCGGGCAGCCGGTCCGCCAGCCCGGTGAGCCCCAGCACGAGGTCGATGCCCGGCCGCACCGAGGCCCCGAGCGCCAGCAGCGCGAACCCCGCACCGCCCGCCGCGCCCGCGCCCGGCACGGTCGCGGCCCCGGCGTCCAGCAGGTCCGCCCACCGGGCGAGGTCCGCGTCCAGCGCGGCGACGAGGGCCGAGTCCGCGCCCTTCTGCGGCCCGTACACCGCCGCCGCGCCGTGCGGACCCGTCAGCGGGTTGTCCACGTCGGTCGCCACCACCAGCTCGACTTCCGCCAACCGGGGGTGCAGCCCGGACCGGTCCACCGCGCGGACCGCCCGCAGCGGCGAGGTCGGGGCCGCGTCCCCGTCGAGCGCGCCGGCCCGGTCGGTGTCGCGGACCGCCCGCAGCGGCGAGATCCCCGCCGGGGCCCCGTCGAGCAGGCCGTCCTGGTCGATCTCGCGGATTGCCGGCTGTGGCGGGGTCGCGGCGGCGTCCCCGTCGAGCAGGCCGGTCCGGTCCACCGCGCGGACCGCCGGCGGCGAGGTCATGGCCTCCACCACGTTCCCGTCCCCGTCGAGCAGCCGGGCGCCGAGACCCGCGAGCAGGCCGGCGCCGCCGTCGGTGGTGGCGCTGCCGCCCAGCCCGACCACGACCGCGGTGCAGCCCGCGTCCAGCGCCGCGGCGATCACCAGGCCCGTGCCGAACGTGGACGCGGCCGCCGCGCGCTCCGGCATGACCGGCACGTCCGCGACCCGGCCCAGCCCCGACGTCTCGGCCAGCTCCACCACCGCGACCCCGTCGCGGACGGCGTAGCGCGCGAGCACCGGGCGGCCCAGAGCGTCGACCGACGCCACCGGCACGGCGGTGAAACCGGCCGTCAGCACGGCGTCGAGCGTGCCCTCGCCGCCGTCCGCGACCGGGTGCTCGTGCACGGTCGCCCCGTGCCGGCGCAACCCCCGGGCGACGGCGGCCGTGGCGAGCCGCGCGGACAGCGAACCCTTGAACGAGTCCAGCGCCACGACGACGTGGCCGGGTGCGGGGTGCGTCACCGCACCATGGAAAACGTTTTCCTCGTTTCCTGTCAAGCGCTTGGCGAACCGGTCACGCGGGTGCCGCGTCGCCGCAGAGGAACGCGTACAGGTCGTCACCGGTCGGCACCGGCAGCGCGTCGTCGTGCCGCACCACCCACAGGCACGCGTTGTCGGCCATCCCGTACCGCTCGAAGTCCTCGCCCTGCGCCAGCACCACGAGGCGGTCGCGGACCCGCCACACGGCGTGGTGCCACGCCTCGTCGTGCCGGCCGACGGCGTGCGGGTCGCCGAGCCGCGCCGTCAGCCGCGCCACCGCCTCGTCGTGCCGGGCGTCGAACTCGGCCCGGCCGGCGAGCGCGTCGCCCGACCACGGCGCGCCGCACGCGGACAACAGGTCCTCCACGTCCGGGTCGTCGGGGTCGGACTCGTCGACGTACGTGGCGAAGGGGAGGAAGAAGCCGACCACCTCGTCCGGGTCGAACCGCACGGCCACGCCGACCCACCGGTGCTCGTCCACGGCGAAGCGGTACTCGTGCGCGCCGTACACCTCCTCCGCCACCGACCGCCCGCGCGGCGACGGCCACCCGGCCGCCGACCATGCCCCGTCCAACTCCGCCCGCCCCCACGACGAACCCGCCAACGCCAGGAAGCCGTCGACCACCCGGTCGTCCGGCGCGAGCCACACCAATGCCATGCGTCAGAACATAAACGCCGCGGCGATAACCCCACTGCCGCACTGCTCACGTGGACACATCCGGTGCACGCCGTGCAATTCCCTTGTACCGACTGTGATCTTCCGGTAGCGATGGGTACATGACTGCGGATGCGTACACGCTCGATCCGACCGGTCGCGACATCCACGCCGAGGCGGCCGCGTTACGCGCGCTGGGGCCCGTGGCGCGGGTCGAGCTGCCGGGCGGCGTCAAGGCATGGTCGATCGGCGGGCAGGAGCTGCTGCGCCGGCTGCTGAGCGATCACCGGGTGTCGAAGGACGCGCGCCGGCACTGGCCCGCGCTGGCCGACATCCCGGAGGACTGGCCGCTGTACCTGTGGGTCACGTCGCACAACATGTTCACCGCCTACGGGGCCCAGCACCGCAGGCTGAGGTCGTTGATCTCCAAGGTGTTCACCGCCCGCCGGGCCGAGTCGCTGCGCCCGCAGGTCGAGCGGATCACGGCCGACCTGGTCGAACGGCTCGCCGCCGGACCCGACCGGACCGACCTGCGCGCCGGCTTCGCCTACCCGCTGCCGATCGAGGTGATCTGCCGGTTGATGGGCCTGCCCGAAAACCTGCGCCCCGACCTGCGCCGGATCGTGGACAGCCTGTTCGCCACCACGACCACGCCCGAGGAGGCGATCGCCAACCAGCGTCGGCTCTACGAGGTCCTCGACGAGCTGGTCGCCCTCAAGCGCGCCGACCCCGGCGACGACCTGACCAGCGGCCTGATCGCCGCCCGCGAGGAGGACGGGGCCCGCCTCAGCGAGGAGGAACTGCTCGACACGCTCATCCTGATGATCGCCGCCGGCCACGAGACCACCGTCAACCTCCTCGACCACGCCGTCATCGCCCTGCTCACGCACCCCGACCAGCTGCGGCTGGTGCTGGCCGGCGAACGGCGCTGGGCCGACGTGGTCGAGGAGACGTTGCGGTGGCAGGCCCCGGTGGCGCACCTGCCGCTGCGCTACGCCGTCGAGGACATCGAGGTCGGCGGCACGACGATCCGCCGCGGCGAGGCGATCCTGGCCGGGTACGCCGCCGCGGGCCGCGACCCGGCGCACCACGGCCCCACGGCCGCCGAGTTCGACATCACCCGCGCGGACAAGACCCACCTGTCGTTCGGCCACGGCGTGCACTTCTGCCTCGGCGCACCGCTGGCGCGCATCGAGGCGGAGGTGGCGCTGCCCGCGTTGTTCGGGCGGTTCCCGGACCTCGCGCTCGCCGTGCCCGTCGAGGAGTTGGACCACGTGCCGTCGTTCATCTCCAACGGCCACCGCTCCCTGCCGGTCGTGCTGCGGCACGCCTAGCGGAGCCCGCGGTAGGCGGCCAGCACGACGCCCAGGCCCCGGTTGTCGCCCACCGTGCCCTGGCCGAGCATCTGGTTCATCACGTACGCGACGGCGAGCCGGGCGTCGAGGTCGATCACCACGACCGAACCGCCCCAGCCGCCCCACGAGCACGTCCGTCCCTCGACCCGGTAGCCGAGCCCGTACCGGATCGGCACGCCCAGGTACCGGTCCACGCCCCGGAACTGCTCCTCCAGCACCCGGCGGCACCCGGCCTCGGACAGCAGCCGCACCCCGCCGACCGCGCCGCCGGACGCCAGCACCGCCTGCACCCGCGCCACCGACCGCGCGTTGCCGTGCCCGCCCGCCGACGGGATCTCCGCGCGCCGCCACGCCGGGACGTTCGCGTCCTCGGCCACCACCGGCGGGTTGGGCTCCTCGCCGGGCATGGCCGGCGCGGGCCGGCGGACCGCGCCGGGTGGCGGGATCACCGCCGCCACCCGGTGGTCGTGCTCCACCGGCAGGCCGATGTGGAAGTCCGCGCCCAGCGGCCCGGCCACCTCCTCGGCGAAGAACGCGCCCAGCCGGCGACCGGTGACCCGGCGGACCACCTCGCCGACCAGGAACCCCTGCGTCAACGGGTGGTAGCAGCCGACCTCGCCCGGCGCCCAGCGGGCGGGCTGCGCGGCCAGCCGGGCGGCGGCGTCGTCCGGGTCGAACAGGTCGGGCAGGGTGATCGGCTCGTGCCACGTGGGCAGGCCGGCGGTGTGGCCGAGCACGTGCCGCACCCGCACGCCCGCCTTGCCCGCGGCGGCGAACTCCGGCCAGTACTCGGCGACCGGCGCGTCCAGGTCCAGCACGCCCCGGTCGGCGAGCACCAGCACGCACAACGCCGCCATCGTCTTGGTGGTGGACCAGACGTTGACGATGGTGTCGCGTTCCCACGGCGTGGTGCGGGCCGCGTCGGCGTGCCCGCCCCAGAGGTCCACGACCGGTTCGCCGTCCAGGTACACCGCGACCGACGCGCCCACGTCCGCCCGGTCGAGCGTCGCCGCGAACACGTCGCGCACCGCCCGGAACCGCTCGTCGCAGGTGCCACGGATCTCCGCCACCCCCGGAACGTAACGCCGCCCGGCCCCGCCCGGCGACCGCGATCGTGCCGCGTTCCCCCCGCCGCTGCGGTGCTCCGCGCCGACCGGGACGCCGCGGGTGCGCTGTTCGGCCCAACCTCCCCCGGCCGGCGCGCCGTCCGCCCGAGATCGACTTATCGTCGGTGCCATGAGCCCCTCAGGCGATGCCTTCTCCCGCCGCCGCTTCCTCGGGGCGTCGGCCGTCGCGTGGTTGCCCGTCGGCGTGGTCACGGCGGGCGAGGCCGCGGCCGACCCGCCGCCCTCGTTCCCGCCGGGCATCGACCTGTACCGCCAGGCGTACCGGAACTGGGCGGGGGAGATCCGGACCGACGACCTGTGGACGTGCGCCCCGCGCACCCCGGAGGACGTGGTCGTGCTCGCCAACTGGGCACGCGGCCGGGGTTTCTCCCTGCGGCCGCGCGGTTTCCGGCACGGCTGGGCGCCGCTCACCGTCACCGCGACCACCACCGGCGCGGACCGCGTGGTGCTGGTCGACACCACCCGGCACCTCACCACCATGACCCTGTTGCCCGACGCGGTGCGGGTGCAGACCGGCGCGTCGATGGACGACCTGTTGGCGTTCCTGGAGGACGCGGGCCTCGGCGTGACCAACACCCCCGCGCCCGGCGACCTGACCGTGGGCGGCGTGCTGGCGATCAACGGCCACGGCACGTCCGTGCCGGCGGTCGGCGAGACCCGCCCGCCCGGCCACACCTACGGCTCGCTGAGCAACCTGATCCTCTCGTTGACCGCCGTGGTCTGGGACGGCGGCGCGTACCGGCTGCGCACGTTCGAGCGCGACGACCCCGGGTGCGCCGCCCTGCTGACCCACGTCGGCCGGGCGTTCCTGACCGAGGTCACGTTGCGGGTGGGCGCGAACCCGAACCTGCGCTGCGTGAGCCGGGTGGACATCCCGGCGAGCGAGCTGTTCGCGCCGCCGGGCAGCGGCGCGACCCGCACGTTCGCGAGCTTCCTCGACGAGACGGGCCGCGTGGAGGCGATCTGGTTCGCCTTCACCGACCGGCCCTGGCTCAAGACGTGGAGCGTCGCGCCGACCAAGCCGGCGACCTCCCGCCACGTCGTCACGCCGTACAACTACGTGTTCTCCGACAACGTGCCCAAACCCGTGTCCGACCTCGCCGACCTGCTCGTCACCGGCGCGTGGGCGCTGACCCCGACGTTCGGCCAGGTGCAGTACACCACCGCCGCCACCGGCCTGGCGACCACCCTCACCACCGACCTGTGGGGCGCGTCGAAGAACCTGCTGCTGTACGTCAAGCCGACCACCCTGCGGGAGACCGCGAACGGGTACGCGGTGCTGACCAGCCGCGCCGAGGTGCAACGCGTGGTCAGCGACTTCGCCGCGCACTACGGAACCCTCCTGGACGCCTACCGGGACCGCGGCCTCTACCCGGTGACCGGCCAGGTGGAGATCCGCGTCGGCGGACTGGACGACCCGTCGCACGTCGGCGTGCCCGGCGCGCAGACCCCGGCCCTGTCCGCCGTCCGGCCGCGCGAGGACCACCCCGAGTGGGACGTCGCGGTGTGGTTCGACGTGCTGACCTTCCCGACCGCGCCCGGCGCGGCGGCGTTCTACCGGGAGCTGGAGCAGTTCTTCTTCACCCACTACACCGGCGCGTACGCGACCACGCGCGCCGAGTGGTCGAAGGGCTGGGCCTACACCGACCAGGCCGCGTGGTCCGACCGGACCGTCCTGACCTCGACCGTGCCCGACAGCTACCGCCAGGGCCCGAACCCGAGCTGGGACGCCGCGCTGGCCACGCTGAACGCCCACGACCCGCACCGGGTGTTCAGCAACCCGTTCCTGGACGTGCTGCTGCCCTGACGACACCTCGCGGCGAACGGCGCGCCCTCCTCGACGCGCCCGCAGGAGCACGCGCCCATGCCGCCCGCCGGGTCCTGGACGGACGTGGCGGGCGGCATCGGGCCAGCGCGTGGCCGTCAGCGGGTGGTGGTCGTCAGGGGCTTTCGCAGGTCAGCACGAGCGTCGCGGGCGTTCCGGCGGCCAGGAAGCCGAACTTCGCCGTGCCGTTGGGCGGCAGGGTGCCGTTCCAGTTCAGGTTCTTCACCGTCACCGCCGACCCGGTGACGCTGAGCGCGCCGTTCCACACCTGGTTGACCGTCTGCCCGGCCACCGCGGTCCAGCGGATCGTCCAGCCCCTCACCCCGGAGGTCCCGGCGACGACCGTGACCTCGCCTTCGAACCCGCCGGGCCAGGAGTTGACCGTGCGATAGGTCGCCGAACAGGCACCGGCCGGGGCGGTGGTGGTGGTCGTCGTCGTGGGGTTCGTCCCCTTGTACTGCGCGACGACCTTGGCCAGGTCGGTCCCCTTGCCCCTCATGTACGCCCGGTTGACCCAGGCGGTGAAGGCCGCCTGGGTGGCCGCCGACGACGTGCCGGACCAGAGTTCCTCCTTGTCCTGGTCGAAGTAGTTGACCAGTTTCAGGTCCGGGTAGCGCCCGGAGTCCAGGGCGGCGGACAGGTCGTCGATCCACCGCGCCTTGTCGCCGCCGTCCTCGCTGGACGCGATCTCGGCGATCATCACCGGGCGCTTCGGCGCGATGGCGCGGGCCTTGGCGTAGGGGCTGGAGTACGCGGCCTCGAAGCTCGTCCAGTGGTTGCCGGCAGGGTCCCAGGACGGGGCCAGGCCCCAGTTGTAGCCGTCGATGGCCACCCAGTCGACGTAGTCGTCACCGGGGTAGGCCCGCGCCGGGTCGTTGACGGGGCTGTCGGGCGTGGAGCCGTTGTTGAAGCACCACACCCACTGCACGTTCGTCGCCCCCGCGGCGACCACCAGGTCGTGGACGCGCCGGTAGGCGGCGACGTACAGGGCGGGGTCGCCGCCGTTGTTGACGATGCCCCACGGGTACCAGTCGCCGTTGAACTCGTGCCCCCAGCGCACCATGATCGGCGCGCCGACCGACGCGAACTCCGCGCCGCGCGCCCGGATGTAGGCGTCCCACTTCCCGTCGACGATGTCCCGGAGGTGGATCTGGGCCGGGTCGGCCACGCCCAGGGCGGTGTTCCACGGCTCCCAGGTGTAGTGGGTCATGATCCCCTGGCTCCACAGGGTCCGCGCCGCGGCGGCGTCGAAGGCGCGGCCGGTGGCCCAGCTGTCGAACCACTGGACGCTCGCCGGGGCGACCCCGTAGCGGCTGACCGTCCCCGAGGGCACCTCGGTGGGGCCGGTCTCGCGGAACACCCCGAGGTACTTGGTCGACGTGTCCGCGGCGGCGCTGCCGGTGTCGACGGCCCAGGCCATCCCCAGCAGGAGGCCCGCGGCGACGAGCGCGGTGGCCGTTCGGAAGCGCCCTGACATGGATCTGCGTGACATGGTGTCCCCTCCGTAGTCCTGGGTTGGGAGCGCTCCCAGCGTCTCTACCGGCTGTGACGTACGGCACGAGGCGGTCTTCACACCATGGCGCACGCAGCCGCGCACGTCAACGTTCTCTCCGGGGAGAGAAATTTTCGCAGTCCCGCCTCGGAGGGCCGGACGACGTCACGGCATACGCTGTCGTCGTGGACGACACGACGGTGCGCAAGCGCGGTGAGGTCGGGGTTTCGCACATCGCCGCGCTGGCCGGCGTGTCGGCCTCCACGGTGTCGAAGGTGATCCACGGGCGGACCGGCGTCTCCACCGGGACGCGGCGGCGGATCGAGGAGCTGATCCGCGAGCACGGGTACCGGAAGGTCGAGAAGGCCGAGGCCGTGCCCATCGTGGAGGTGGTGTTCCAGGCGCTCGACAGCCCGTGGGCACTGGAGATCGTGCGCGGCATCGAGCACGCCGTGCGGCCGCACGGGCTGGCCGTGACGCTGACCGAGATGGACGGCGCCCACACCCCGGAGAGCGCGTGGGCGCGCCAACTGCTCGCCCGCCGGCCGGTCGGCGTGATCGCCGTGTCGGCGGTGTTCACCGAGCACCAGCTGGCCCAGCTCGACAGCCGCGGCATCCCGCTCGTCGCCCTGGACCCGACCGGCGAGCCCAGCCACCCGATCGCGTCGGTGGGGGCCGCGAACTGGAACGGCGGCCTGGTCGCCACCCGTCACCTGATCGCGCTGGGCCACCGCCGCATCGGCATGGTGCGCGGTCCCGACGACCTGCTGTGCTGCCGCGCCCGCCTGGACGGCTACCGCGCCGCGTTGGACGAGGGCGGCATCCCGCACGACCCGGACCTGGTCCGCACGGCCCCGCTGTACTTCGACGGCGGCAAGGACGCGGCCGCCGGGCTGCTGAGCCTGCCGGACCGGCCGACCGCGATCTTCGCGTCGAACGACCTCCAGGCGCTGGGCGCCTACCACGCCGCCAGCGCCGCCGGCCTGGCGATCCCGCGCGACCTGAGCGTCATCGGGTTCGACGACCTGCCCATGACCCAGTGGTCGGACCCGCCGCTGACCACGGTCCACCAGCCGCTGGCGCAGATGGGGGCCACGGCCGCCGGCTTCGTGCTGGCGCTCGCCGAGGGGCGGGCCATCGAGCACGACCGCCTGGAACTGCCGACGAAGCTGGTCGTCCGGGGCAGCACCGCCGCGCCGCCGACCCCGACCGGCTGAACCGGGTCCCGCGCCGTAACAGCAGGTGCCCGGGCAGCGAACCTGCTGGTATCCACCTGTGGACGGAGCACGCGATGGACGGTGACGGCGAGCCGGCCGGCGACCGGGGCCGCGGTGTGCTGGAGGGCGCCTTCCGGCTGCTCGACGTGCTGTCGCGCGCCCCGGCCGGCGCCGGGCTCTCCGAGGTGAGCCGGGACGCGGGACTGCCGAAGGCCTCCGCCTACCGCCTGCTGGAGCAGCTGGTCGACCTGGCCGCCGTGCAGCGGGACGACCGCCGCTACTTCGTCGGGCCGCACCTGGCGCGGCTCGGTGGCGCCTGGCAGCCGCACCCCGTGCTGGAGCGGGCCGCGCGGGAGCCGGTCCGGCTGCTGTCGGCGTGGGGATCGAGCGCCGCCCTGGTGACGGTGCTGCGCGAGAACCGCGTCCGGGCGGTGTCCGCGACCCGGGGCGCGGTCACGGAGATCCCCCGGATCCGGCCGTACGACGAGTTCCCCGTCCGGAGCGCGGCCGGTCGGTTGCTGCTGCTCGGCAGCCGGGCGGCGGACGGCCCCCCACCCCCGGGGTTCGGCGAGGAGGAGTGGCGGTCCGCGGCCAGGGAGTTCCGCCGGACCTCGGTCGTGGTCGACCACCAGGACGTCCTGCCGGGCGTGTGCTGCGTGGCGGCGCCGGTCCGCGGTCCGGCCGGCGAGGTGGTCGCGGCGGTCAGCGCGCTCGTCGTCAAGCCGGTCCTGCCCGCCGGGCTGACGGAGCTGGTCGTGCGGGCGGCACGGGACATCACGCGCAACCTCGGGTTGGCCACGTCGGTTCGCTGAGCGAACCGCTCGCTTCCCCGGCCGCGAGTCGGCGGCGGAGACTCCGGCGACGTTCGTCCGCACAGCCGAACGCGGACGTCCTTCGAGGGGAGTCGACATGAGCCAATGGCTGCAGGGGACACCGGGGGAGGGCGGCGTTCCGGTCATGCCCGGCACCTCGCCCACGTCGTGGTACACCACGCCGGAGAACGTCCAGCACATCGCGTATGTGGGCACGGATCAGAAGATCCACGAGTGCTTCTTCTTCATCGGCGGCGAGAACAAGTGGTTCCACAGCACTCCCAGCGAGGGCGGTGTTCCGGTCATGCCGGGGACGTCGCCCACGTCGTGGTACACGACGCCCGAGAACGTCCAGCACATCGCCTATGTCGGCACGGATCAGAAGGTGCACGAGTGCTTCTTCTTCATCGGCGGTGAGAACAAGTGGTTCTTCAACACACCGAGTGAGGGTGGTGTGCCGGTGATGCCGGGGACGTCGCCGACGTCGTGGTACACCACGCCGGAGAACGTCCAGCACGTCGCGTACGTGGGCACGGATCAGAAGGTCCACGAGTGTTTCTACTTCATCGGCGGGGAGAACACGTGGTTCCTGGGCACGCTCAGCGAGGGGGGACCGCTTGTCATGCCCGGGACGTCCCCGACCTCGTGGTACACGACTCCCGAGAACGTGCAGCACGTCGCGTACGTCGGTACGGATCAGAAGGTCCACGAGTGCTTCTTCTTCATCGGCGGTGAGAACAGGTGGTTCCTGGGCACGCCGAGCGAGGGTGGTGTTCCGGTGATGCCGGGGACGTCTCCGACGTCGTGGTACACGACTCCCGAGAACGTCCAGCACATCGCGTACGTCGGCTTGGACCAGAAGGTGCACGAGTGCTTCTTCTTCATCGGCGGCGACAACCGCTGGCTCCAGAACACCCCCAGCGAGGGCGCTGTGGCCGTCGCGCCGGGGACGTCGCCGACGTCGTGGTACACCACGCCGGAGAACGTGCAGCACATCGGGTACGTGGGCACGGATCAGAAGATCCACGAGAGCTTCTTCTTCATCTCACCCCCGCTGCCGGCCCGGTTGCAGTTCCGGCTGCGGTACTTCCGCGAGTTGGAGTCGACCGACGACGTGGGTGGCGACACCGTGTGGATCGGCGGCGTGGGCCTGGACTCCGCCGCCGTCACCGTCGGGCCGGACCACCGCCCGACCGCCGACCCCGTCACGGCCCCGCGGGTCGGCGACGTGTCCGACGACCGGGTCCGGGACGGCTGGCGCACCTCCCCGCACGTGCTCCTCGACTTCGACCTCCGCCGGAACGGCGACTGGCCCAGGTCCTTCACCGCCACCCTGCTGATCGTCGAGGAGGACGCGGGCGACGTGGACGAGTCCTTCACGAAACTCGGCTCCGTCGTGGTGGACGAGGTCAGGAGCGCCGCGGTGTCCGCCGCGCAGAAGGCCGCCGGCGCGTTGGTCGGCGCCGTCGTGGGCAGCGCCGTCCCCGGCGTCGGCACGGTGGTGGGAGCGGCCGTCGGCGCGCTCGCCGGGGCGGTCTTCGACGCCATCGTCGACGAGATCAAGGCCGGCCTGGCGAACGACGTGTTCACCCCGATCCCCCTGACCCTGACCGTCCCGGACCCCAGGCTGATCCGGCAGCACCGGGACATCGGCGAGGTCCGCACCCTGACCGTGCGGGAGAACGGGGCGCACTACGAGATCGACTACGACTGGCACCTGGTCGAGTAGCACCCCGCACCTCGAAGGCGCCGCCCGATCACTCGACCGTCGACCCGCTCGGACCACCACGGCCGGGCCGCCGGCCCCCCCGGCCCCCGACGGGGGGGCCGCGCGGGCGCGGCCCCGCCCCGCCCCCTCCGCCGCCCCCCCCCCCCCCGGGACGCGGCG